>CAZJUL010000106.1:0-8438 GCA_964549095.1 uncultured Elusimicrobiaceae bacterium | reverse complement strand
ACTCCCCCACAATTAATAAAAAGCGGCCGCCGTTTTTTTCGGTAGCCGGCCCGCTGCCGTTCAGTGTTTTATTTCTTCCAGGTGTTTCAGGGCTTCCATGGCGGCCACGCAGCCGGAGCCGGCCGCCACTATGGCCTGTTTGTAATGCGGGTCCATCACATCGCCGGCGGCGAACACGCCACTCACTGAAGTCCGGCGCTGCGCGTCGGCAATTATGTAGCCGTTCTCGTCCACTTTCAGCTGGCCGCCCAGTATGCCGGTTTCGGGTACGTGGCCGATGGCCACGAACACGCCCGGAGTGTCCAGCCGGCGGACCTCGCCGGTCTTTACATTCTTCAGGGTTATGCCGGTCACTTTCTCCCCGCCCAGTATCTCAACCGGGATATGGTCGTAGATCATTTCTATCTTGGGCGAGTTCTTCAGTTTTTCCTGCAGCCGGGGGCAGGCGCGCAGTTTGTCCCGCCGGTGGACCAGGTAGACCTTCGTCGCGAACTTGGTCAGGAAAAGCGCGTCCTCTACGGCCGTGTCGCCGCCGCCGATGACGCAGACTTCCTTGCCGCGGAAAAAGAAGCCGTCGCAGGTGGCGCAGCCCGAAACGCCTTTGCCCGTGTATTTCTGCTCGGAGGGCAGGCCCAGCCAGCGGGCGCGCGCCCCGGTGGCGATTATCACGGCGCCGGCCGTGAATTTCCTGTCGCCCGAAGCGCGGATCGTGAACGGCGGGGATATTAATTCGGCTTTCAGCGCGTCTTCCTGGAACACGCGCACGCCGAGGCGCTTGGCCTGGTTCAGCATGTTCTGCATCAGGTCCGCGCCGGCCACGGGTTCCGGGAAGCCGGGAAAATTCTCTATCTCGGTGGTCAGCAGCAGCTGGCCGCCAGGCGCCACGCCGCCGAAGAGCGCGGCGCTGGCTCCGCCGCGCGAGGCGTAGATGGCGGCCGTGAAGCCGGCCGGCCCCGAGCCGACGACGATGATGTCGAAATGTTCGCTGGTTTCTGTCATAAGCGGTTTTTCCTTGAAGTGCGGCCTGCTGCTATTCCCTGTAGCTCGCCAGGGAAGTCTCCGTCTCCCGGAAGGAGACCTCTATCACGGGCAGGTCCTGCTTTTTGAGCGCGTCGAAGATCAGTTCGGCCAGCTTCTCGGCGGTGGGGCTGCCGTCCACGGGAAAGCAGTCCTGGCCGTCGGCGCGCAGCGTCTTCAGCAGCGGGTCGTCCTTGGAGAGCAGCACCTTGTGGTCCAGCGTGGCGTCCAGCCATTTCTTCACGGCCGCGCCGAGGTCGTTGAAATCCATCACCATTCCCTGCGCGTTCAGCTTGCCGGTCTGCAGCGTCACCGCTATCACGGCGTTGTGGCCGTGCAGGTTGGCGCATTTGCCGGCGTAGGGATGCAGCCGGTGCCCGTAAGAGAGGTGGAAAGTTTTTCTTATCGTGAACATAGGTCGTCCTTAGCCCTTTTTCTTCGCTTCTTTCAGGAACTTCCGGACCAGGTTCATAGGCAGGCCGACTACCGTGTCGAAGCGGCCCTCTATCTTTTCTATGAATTCGTCGTCCTTGTCCTGCACGGCGTAGGCGCCGGCCTTGTCCAGGTGCTTGGAGGCCAGCTCCTTAAGCCCGGCCACCGCCAGCCTGCGGGCTTTGCAGCGTGTGGCGTCGAAGCCGCAGAGGAACAGCCCCTTCTCCAGCCAGAGCAGCGCCACCCCGCTGTAGACGGTCTGCCAGGAGCCGTTCTGCAGCTTCAGCAGCCGCAGCGCGTCGGCGCGGTCTTTGGGTTTGTTGAGTATCCGCCCCTTGCAGAAAACTATGGTGTCGGAGCCGAGGACGGGCCGGCCGGGATTTTTCAGGGCCACGCTCAGCGCCTTTTTATAAGCCAGCTCTTTTACTATCAGCTCCGGTTTTTTGAAAGAGGAGGTCTCTTTGACGCGGCTGGGCGTCTTCGTGAAGCCGATGCCGGCTTCCTTTAACAGGGCGTAGCGCCGCGGGGACTGCGAGGCCAGGATCAGGCGGCCGCTCATTTAATTATCTGCTTGTAGATGAGCGCGGCCAGGATGATGCCGAGGATGCTGAAGATGTTGAACTTGAAGACCAGCCCGATGGTGAATTCCACCAGGCTCAGGTCGATGGTGGTCGGGTTCAGCCCCGTGTTGATGCCGGTGTTGATCAGGTCGTTGATGCTGCCCGGCGCCGGGAACCAGACGTTGCCCAGCTTGCTTATGAACAGGCCGAACAGCGAGCCGACCACCACCACTACCACCACGTTAAGCACGTTTTTCATAATATTGGTTTTCCGCTCTTGTCCTTCGGGGTGTTCACCGTGAAGATGGTATTGGCGCCCAGCCAGTCCAGGTATTCCGCGCTGCCGTCGTCCACGCTGACGAAAAGTATTTCCGGCACGGTGTAGGTATGCTTGGTCTTTATGAACTGCTCCACGTCGTGCGTCAGGATCTTCCTGGTCTTTATTATCAGCAGGCACTCGGATGACTTTTCCAGTTTGCCCTGCCACCGATAGAAAGAGGTGGTCTCTTTTATAATATTCACGCACGCGGCGAGACTGCTTTCCACCAGGCCCTTGGCCAGGAACGAAGCGGTCTTTTCGTCGCCCACGGTCACTAAACAGATCTGGTACGGCGTCGCCATATGGATAATAATATAAAAAAAACCGGCCTCAAACAAATCCCCTCCCCCGTGGAACGGGAGAGGGGATTCTGTACTGTGTACCGGCTGCGGTTTAGAACTTCAGCTGCGCGCTGACCGCGCCGCTCATGTTGCCGCCGTCGGAGCCTTCTTTAGCCTGCTCCAGGGAGGCGGCCGCGTCCACGGTGAGGACGAGCATTTTCAGGCCGGCGCCCACGAAATACTTCATGGTTTTCTGGTCCTGGTCCTGGACGATGTTCTTGAAGTCCGAGTTTATGCCCGCGCGGGCGAACAGGAAGCCGGGAATGACCGCGAGTTCCGCGCCGAGGCGGCCCTGCGCTTTCTTCGAGTCTTCCAGGCTGACGGTGACATAGTCGAGGTCCACGGTCAGGATCTTGCCCAGGACCAGCGCCGCGCCCGCCGTGTAGGTCGGGGCGAACTTGGTCAGGGTTTTCGTGGTCTTCGGGGTCTGCCAGGTGAACCAGTTTCCCGGTCCCATGGCGAAGTTGTCCCGCCACAGCAACTGCTGCGACACGTCCACGCTGCCCATGGCGTTCTTGGCGGTGGCGCCGAGGCGCAGTATGCCCATGTCCATCAGGGCGCCGAAGTCCATGGTGTAGCCCTTGAGGGTCAGGTTGTTGGTGCCTTTGAACTGGTCGTTCGCGCTGGGATAGGTGCCGGCGGGATAATACCAGGCCCACCACCAGTACCTGTAGGGGTTGTCGACTTTGCCGCTGAATTCGCGGGAGATGTCGCCGTTTATGTAGTTATAGTTGGCGCCCAGGGAAAGGCGGCCCAGCTTGAGGGCGGCGGTGACCGCGTAGGTGGCCAGGTCGCTGGTGTCTATCTTGTCGCTCAGGCTGTCATACTGCATCGGGTAGCCGTCCGGGGCGAAAACCTTGTAATACTGCGTCTGGGAGAACTTCTGGTAGGTGTTCTTGGACTGCGGTATCTTGCGGCTGAGGCCTACGGCAAAGGAACCGGCCTTCATGGCGAAACCGGCGTTGGTGGGTATGAAATCCCACTTGGTTTCCTTGGACGCGCCGTCATCGCTCATGACGCTGGTGCGGTTGGCGATAGCCATCACTCCCGCGTCTATATGGCTGATATAGGTCAGGCCGGCGGGGTTGTATTCGGACGCGCCGAGGTCGTTGGCGATAGCGGTATAAGCTCCGCCCATACCCATGGCCCTTGCCGAACCGCCGGACTGCAGCGGCAGGTAGTCATCAATATTGATGTTGACATGAATATTGGTGGCCGATCCAGGGTGAACAGTCCCGGTGTAATAGTAATCCCAGGCAAATACCGAGTTTGCGGTGAAGGCTAATCCCGCCAGCAAGGCGAGCGCCGCTAATACTTTCTTCATTATGTCCTCCTTTAAGGAACACTAACCCCTGTTTCTTACGACCGATATATACTACAAATCCGTTAAACTTCTGTCAATGTGACTTTGGTTACTGTAACCTGGGTTACACCGCTAATCTGGCAGGTTGCAGGCGGAGAATTCCTCGCGCGCCCTGTAGAGGTCGGCCTGGAAGGAGTTCCGCCAGTCCGCGTCCTCTTTCAGCGCGGAGCGGTACAGCTTGTCCAGTTTAGTGAAGACGGCGCTCTGCTTGTCGTAGAAAGTGCGCTGGTAGCGGTAGATCTCGTAGCGGGGCAGCGCCCGCAGGTCGGCGTCGCGCTTCATGGCCATGTTGACGGTCATGGCGCCTTTTTTAACCAGGTGCAGGTCCCGCTCGTACATCAGCGTGAAGAAATTCTCGTTGTCTATGGCTTCCTTGGTCTTGTCCAGCCACGCCCGCTGCGTCTGCATTGTTTCCAGGGGGCGCTGGCAGTCCGGGTCCACCGAGAGCACGGCCGTCCTGGCCAGCAGGGTGGCCGACACGGAGCCTTCCATTATATAGGTGCAGAATTCGGAGCGCAGCTGCCTGGCGTACTTGTTCTGCTCGAAATCCCTGTCCGCCAGGTTTATGGCCATCCCGAGCCTGGCCTGGAAGAGGGCGGCCACTTCCTCTTCCTCCGAAACTATCTCGTTCATCCCGCTCAGGACGTAGAGCCGGTAGATGTAGGCGGCGCGGGCCAGCGTCAGGGCCAGGAAGGCGTCGGAGTTCTTGAATTCCATCGGCAGGAAGATGTCGCCGGTCTTCAGCGAGAACTTGTGGCACAGCCCGGGCGTGTTGGAGTATTCGAAGCGCACGGGGTGCCTCTGCAGGAAATGCAGCAGGGACTTGCCTTCCTGCGTGGCGTTCAGCACGTCGAGGGCCCTTTCTATGGAGGGCTCGCTGGTGAGCTTCGCGGCGGTCCTGGGCAGGCAGGCGCAGAACGCCAGCAGCGCCGGCAGCAGGAGGAGCGGGAGCAGTGCGGAGATCGCAGGTGTTTTCATTTTATTTGAAAAGGCCTTTAAGGAACTTTTCGCCGCCTTTCTTCACTTTGTCCAGGTTTTTCTTTACGGCCGGCTGTTCCATCACGGACTTCACGTCCAGCTTGACCTTGGGATCGTCGAAGGTGCCCTTTACCGTCATCCCGACGGGTGTCGACATGCTGATGCCGCTCCCTTCTTTGAGGGTGGTGTTGAGCTTCAGGTTCAGAGCGTCCGTGACCAGGTTGACGCTGCCGGAAGAATCCACGTCGGCGACATTGGACAGCATCACGGACTTCTGCAGCTTCATCAGGCCGTCCTTGAAGAGGTAGTCCCCCTCCATCTTCGTGAACGCGATGGTGTTGAAGTCCGGCAGCTTGAAGCCTTTCACCGCCTTCGAGGCCTTGCCCAGGATCAGCATGGGGTACAGCGCCACCTTGGCCGCTTTGCTTTCCCTGGCCAGGTCGTAAAGCTTGTCGAACTTCCCCCCTTTCACGTCGAACGAGGCCTGGCCGGACAGCCGTTTCATGTCCTCGGAGATGTCCTTGAGGTCGTAGTTTATCACGGTTTCCCCGGCGGTAAGGTTAGGGTGCGAGACGGAGCCCAGCCTGGCTTTGCCTGACAGGTCGAAAGCGAAAGGCTTCGCGGCGGCCTTCTTCTTTGCGGCGCCGTTCCCCTTTTCGCCGCCGCCTTGGGGCAGCGCGGCCAGCCGCAGGGCCGCCAGGTCCAGGTTCAGCATTACCTGCGGGTGTGAAGAGTAATTCTTTGCCGAAAATTCCGCCCGCAGGTTTGCGCCGTCCAGCTTGCCGGTGAGGCTTGCGGCGCTCACCGCGTCTTTGGAGATCTCGACGGTTCCCTTGAGCTCCGAGAGCTGCCTGCCGGCGAACCTGGCGCCCAGGCCGTTAAGCTCGGCGGCGCCCCGCAGCTCCAGCGCTTTGTCGTAGGAGAAGGAAAGCTCGCCGCCGGCCCCGCCGGAGGGCTCGTACTGCTTCAGGGGCGGGTAGACCGCCGCCAGGTCGCGCGCGTTGCCGGCGCTGAACTTGAGCGCGCCCGAAGCCGAGCGCGGCTCGGAAGAGAAGTCGCCGCTCAGCTCGGCGGAGACGCTGGCGGCCGTGAGCTTGGCGCGCTTCAGCTTGGCCTTTCCGGGCCTGAGCGAGGCTTCCGCCTCCAGCTCCGTGAACGGAATGTGGTAGCCCCTCGGGACGGCGGGGAATTTGGCGGCCAGGAGGTCGGAGTTCATCTCCGGGACCTTGGCTTTTACTTTCGCGACCAGGTTATAGCTGAAGGCCGGGTCCCAGGACACCCCGCCCTTGACCGAGCCTTCCACCTGCCCGGCCTTGAAGTCCAGCTTCCTGAAAGCCAGCCTGCCCGGCGTCAGCTTGAAGTCCGCGGCCGCGTCCACCGCCGGCAGCAGTATGCGGTTCGGGACCGACGCAAAATAAGTTTTAAGGTCGCCGCTGGCGAACGGCTTCACGCGCAGGTCCAGCTGCGCGTCCGGCTCCAGGAAATTCTCCAGAGCGCCGCTCAGCTCGCAGTTTATGTTGCCGGCGTTCAGCAGCGCTTTTTCTATTTTGGCCTTTCCTTTTTTCAGGTCCAGCGCGCCCAGGTCCGCCTTGCCTTTGACGTAGGCCGGGAAGTCGCCGTTCAGGTACCGGGATTTCAGCCGCAGGGTGAAATCGGCTTCGAAAGGGAACAGCCCTTCCCCCGAGATGGAACTGGCTTCCAGCTGTATGCCGTCCAGGACCACGCCCAGCGTTTTGTCGGCGCTGGTGTAGGCCAGGCGGGAGTTCTTGACCGCGATATGGGAGATGCCGAACGCCGCCGGTTTGGCCGCGGTCCCCGCGGCGGGCTTGCCGGCGCCCGGGGCGGTCTCCGTGGAGGCCACCAGGTCGTCGAAATTGTAGGAATCCTTTTTAACCTCGAGCACGGTCATTTTAAGCCCCGAGGCCGAGACCGAATCTATCTTGAGCCGCTTTTTCAGCAGGGCCCTGAAATTCGGCCGGATGCTGAATTCCTCCGCCGAAAAGAATTCTCCTTTCGCGAAGTCGGGATATTCGGAGATGCGGAGGTTCTTCAGCGAAAACCCGCGCAGGTTCAGGGAGGCGGAGTCCAGGCTTATCTGCCGCTTCAGGTTGGCCTGGGCGTAGGAGGTTATCAGCGTTTTAATGCGCTCCGGGGTGAAATAAAGTTTCAGCGCCGCGAAGGAGACCAGCGCCAGCAGGGCCAGCGAGCCCAGCGTCCAGGCGAAAAATTTAAGGAGCTTCCCCATTAGGGTTATTATACAATAGGGGACGCTGATGACTAAATGATTAATTCGGCGTCCGGGGTCCGGCCGTGATGAATGAAAAGCGGTAAAAATGCTAAATTAATTATCAGCGGCCGGGAATCGGCGGTTGAATTCTCCGAAATTATGAAGATCCTGATAATAAACCTGAACCTGGCGGTGGACAAGACCGCCGGCGTGCCGCGCCTTGAGCCGGGCGGGATACACCGCGTCAGCCGCACCCTGACCATACCGGGCGGCAAAGGCGTCAACGTGGCCCGGGCGCTGAAAACCATGGGCCGGGAAGCCGTGATCGCCGGGTTCGCCAGCGGGCACAACGGGCGGTGGATAGAAGAGCGGCTGGCGGCGGGAGGCTACCGGGCGCTGATAACGCGGCACGCGGGCGGGGAATCCCGCATCTGTTTCTCGGTGGTGGACGCGCGCGGCTGTTCCACTGATTTCAACGAGGAGGGCCCGCGCGTGCCGCGCCCGGCGCAGGAGCGCTTCCTTAAAGGGCTGTCCGCCGCCGCCGGCCGGTTCCAGGTGGCCGCGGTCTGCGGCCGCGTCGCCGTCGGCCTGCCGAAAGGTTTTTATTCCCGGATGACCCGCTCCCTGAAAAAAGCCGGCTGCTTCGTCGCCTTCGACACCACGGGCGGCGCGCTCAGGGAGGGCCTCGCCGCCGGGGCCGACTGCGTCAAGATAAACAGGAGCGAATTCGAAGAGCTCTCCGGCGCCGCTTTCTCGCGCGCGGGCGTTGCCCGTTTTTTCGGGAAGTATTCCCCCCGCGGCCTGAAGGCGCTGATAGTCACCGACGGGCCGCGCCCTTCTTTAGCCGTTTCGCAGTTCGGACTCTGGGAGATAAAGCCGCCACGCCTGGAGCGGCTGAAAAGCCCGGTGGGCGCGGGAGATTCCTTCATGGCCGGGTTCATCTACGGCTTCGCCGGCGGGCTGGCCTTCGAGGCTTCGCTCAGGGTGGCCGCGGGCTGCGCGGCTTCCGACTGCCTGAGCCTGGGCGCGGGCATAATCTCCCGGCCTGAAGCGCTGGCTTACGCGGAAAAGGCGAAGGTGGTCCGGCGGTAGGGCGCCGGCGGCTTTTACGGAGACTTTATGAAAAACTTTAAAGCGGTGGAAGAGATACTGGCGAAGGCGCATAGCGAGAAGAGCGGCGCCCTGCTGGAAACCGAGGTCT
>CAZJUL010000105.1:0-8447 GCA_964549095.1 uncultured Elusimicrobiaceae bacterium | reverse complement strand
TACGGCCCCTTCGTCTAGCGGTTAGGACGCTGCCCTCTCAAGGCAGAGATCACGGGTTCGAATCCCGTAGGGGCCGCCAAAATTTTGGCGGCGAGCCGGTTCCCGATGGGAATCGGCTTTTTTTCAGGAGAACCAAATGGAAATCGGCATAGTCGGCCTTGCTAATACCGGGAAATCCACGCTCTTCAACGCGCTTACAAAGGCGGGCGCGGCTTCCTCCAACTTCCCCTTCAGCACCAAAGACGCCAACGTGGGCACGGTGCAGATACCCGACAGGCGGCTGGACGCGCTGTTCGACCTTTTTAAACCGCCCAAGAAGGTGCCCGCGTATATAAAGTTCGTGGACGCGGCCGGGCTGGTGCAGGGCGCCTCCCGCGGCGAGGGCCTGGGCAATAAATTCCTGGCCACGATACGCGAAATGGACGTGATAGCGCACGTGGTGCGCTGCTTCAAGGACCCGGACGTGATGCACGTGCTGAACTCCGTGGACCCGCTGCGCGACATTGAGATAGTGGAAACGGAACTGATGCTGGCGGACCTGGAGTCCGTGGAGAAGATGTACGACAAGAACTCGGGCGAGGTGCGCGCCGGCAAGAAAGAGGCCAAGGACAAGCAGGAGCGGCTGACCAAGATCCGCGACCTGCTGCGCGAGGGGAAGCCCGCCAGCGAGGCCGGCTACAGCGAAGCCGAGACCCACGATTTCAACCTGATCACCACCAAGCCGTTCTTCTACGCCGCCAACACCGACGAGAAGCCCGACCCGGAAATGATGCAGAAGGTGCGCGATTACGCCAAATCGCGCAACAAGATGCTGGTGGAGATCTCGGCCAAGGTGGAAGCGGAGATGACCGAACTGCCGGAAGAGGAACAGCGCGCTTTCATGAAGGACATGGGGCAGGACTACCTGGGCCTTGAAAAGATGATACTGGCCGGGAAAGAGCTGCTGAACCTGATAAATTTCTTCACGGCTGGTTCCGATGACGAGGTGCGGGCCTGGACGTGCACGAAGAACTCGAAGGCGCCGCAGGCCGCGGGGAAGATACACACGACTATCGAGAAGGGCTTTATCCGCGCGGAGATCTATTCTTTCGACGATATCATGCTGCACAAGGAAGAGAAGATATTGAAGGAGAAGGGTCTGATCCGTTCCGAGGGCAGGGAATACGTGATGCAGGACGGGGATATAGTCTTCTTTAAGTTCAGTCCGCAGGCAGGAAAGAAGTAGGGAGGGTTCGCGGGCGTCGGCGGACTGGAAGTTCGGGGTCCTGTCCGGGGTTTGCCGCTCCGCCCCCCGAACCCCCTTAGGGAACCCTCCCGTGGTTCCCCTCCATCCGCCTTCGGCGGACGGAGCCTCCTCTCCGCTACGGGGGGCGGAGGGCAAAACCCCGGCCACCCCTCCAAATTATTAATCCGCCGCCCGCTCCAATATATATAGTTAGTGGAAAACGCCTTTGAGCAGCGCTTTGCGGCGCTGGATGGGGAAGCGTTCTATGGCGTAGCGGAGGGTGGTGCGGGGGAGGCGGGCGTAATTTTTCTTAAGGAAAGCCACCAGGACTTTTTCGGAACAGCGTTTGCCGATTTCGCGGAGCATCCAGCCGACGACTTTGTGCATCAGGTCTTCTTTGTCGTCCAGTAGTTTTTCGGCGAGTTTCAGCGCGTAGGCGCTTTCCCCCTCATCTATGAAGGCGAAGCAGGCCAGCATGGAGATGCGGCGTTCCCACAGGGATCGGGAGGCCGCCAGCTTCAACAATATTTTCCTATCCTTATCCTTCAGCCAGCCGCCGACTATCCTGGGGGCGCTTACATCCACCAAATCCCAATTGTTTATGAAGCGGGTATTGGCGAGGTAGAATTTGAAGACGGCGGCCCGCACGGTTTCGTCCCCGCGCCGGAACATATCCACTAAAAGTATCAGCGCGCAGAGGCGGTCTTCGTGCCAGGGGGAAGCCAGGAGCGTCTTTATCCCAGCGAGGCCCAGGCCGCGGTATTTTGTGGCGGCGGCGCGGACTTCCGGCACGGTAAGGCCGAGGAATTTGTCGCCTTCGCCGTATTCGCCCTTGCCGGTCTTGAAGAAGCGCTGCAGCAGGGCCGCGTGCCCGGGCCGGGCTGCGCGGCGAAGTTCGACCCTGAGACCGGACGCGGACGGCACTATGGTTTGGACAGGCATAATAGGGATTATATATATTATTCTTTGCCGGGTAATATCCGGCGCGGGCCCGGGAGGCAGTTCCATGCTGACAGTTAGAACCTTTATTCTTTTTTTCGCGTTTTACGCCGGCGCGTTCGCGGCGGAGAACGGCGTTATCTTCAGGGACGATTTCAAAGACAACCATAACGGCTGGAAGGAAGTGTTCGGGCTGAAGGACCTGAAAGCCGTGGTGGAAAAAGGGAAGTTCGTGGTGAACAACAACCTGATGCAGACCTATCTCCGGCAGGACGGCGTGCTGGCGGGGCGGAAGGATTTCGAGATAGAGGCCGTCTTCTCCAACATAAAAAGCGAGGGCGGCGGCGATTTCGGGCTGAAGTTCGACACGGTGGACCAGAAGAATTCCTACACCTTCACCATAAACGGGAAAAGGCAGTACTTCTTTTCTTACATGGTGGACGGGAACAAAATACCGGCTGGGCCCGGGAAATTCTCCGAGCACATCCGCCTCGACTCGAACACGCTGGCAGTAAAATGCTTCAACGGCACGCTGGACCTGGTGGTGAACGGCAAGCTGGTGGACGCCACCGATTGCGCCGCCGCCCCGTGGGACCGCGCCGGGTTCATCGTAAGCGCCAAGGTGGCCGTCGACGTGGACGATTTCGCCGTGCGGGAGCCGGGCGCCGTGGAGCCGGCGCCGGGAAAGAAGGCAGTGAAAAAGAAGAAGGTCAAAAAGAAAAAGATCAAGAAGAAGGCGGTGCCCGACCAGCCGGCCGGGAGCGGAGCAAAGCCGGCCGGCATCTCCCTAGGGGACCTGCCCGGCATGAGTAAAAAGCCGGAAGCCGCGGCCCCGGCCAAAAAAGCGGCCCGTAAAGGCAAGGTCCCGCCCCCCGCGGCGGAAGAGCCGGCGGCCGGGGAATGAGCAGGAGGAATTCCATGAACAAATATTTCTGGATAATGATCATACCTGCGGCGGCCTGCTGCCTGCTTGTCTCCCCGGCGGCGGCGGAAGTCAGCCCTTCCACAATGACGGCCGGCGGGGCCCCAAAAAAGGCCCCCGCCTATGACGGGGAGCTTTTTGACGCGGTGCAGTTTGGCAATATACCGCTGGTGCGCAAGAAACTCGAGGGCGGGGCCAACGTCAACGCCCCTATCCTGGGACAGACGCTGCTGATAGCGGCGGCGGTAGCCGGGCAGGCCGACATGGCCCGGTTCCTGCTGGAAAAGGGCGCGAAGATCGGCACCCGGACGCATAACGGGAGGACGGCCCTGATGTACGCCGCGCATTTCAACCAGGCCGCCGTGGCGCGGCTGCTGATAGACAAAGGCGCCGACATTAACGCGAAGGACGCCGCCGGCAACACCGCGCTGGCGCTGGCCAGGAACAACAATTCCCTGTATGCGGCCGAGATGCTGCTCTACGAGGCGGAAAAAGCTTCGGGCTCCGCCGGTAAAAAAGAGGACTTTCTGCGCGCCGCCAAGCTGGGCGACGCGGCGGCGGTGGGCCGGCTGCTGGCCAAAAAGCAGAAGCTGAACGCGAAGGACCTGGACAACAAGACCGCGCTGGTCTACGCGGCCGAGCTCGGTTACGACGAGGTGGCGCGGCTGCTGATAGAAAAGAAAGCGGACGTGAACGCCGCAGACGGGAAAGGGATCACGCCGCTGATGTACGCGGCCGCAATGGGGCGCGACAGTATAGTGCGGCTGCTGCTGGCGAAGGGCGCCAAAGTTAATATCACAGAACCGAAGCACAGCGAGACGGCGCTGACGGCCGCGGCCTATAACGGCCGCGGGCTGGCGGCCGCGCTGCTGCTGGAAAAAGGCGCCGACCCCAACGCCGCCAACTCAACCGGCCGGACCGCGCTGATGTGCGCGGCGGAAAAAGGCGACGAAGACCTGGTCCGACTGCTCCTGGAGAAAGGCGCGGCGGTCAACGCCGCCGACGCCGGCGGCAGGACCCCGCTTGCGTGCGCCGTCGAGAACGGGCACCGGGAGACGGCGGTCCTGCTGGCGGACAAGGGCGCGGACCTGAACGCCAAGGACTCCAGCTTCATGACGCCGCTGATGACGGCGGTAAACTCCAGGAACGCCGGGCTCATAGTCGCCCTGCTGGACAAGGGCGCGGACATAGAAGCCGTCGGCCCGGAGGGCATGACGGCCCTGATGCTGGCCGCCGTGAGCGGGAGCACGCCGACCATAAATCTCCTGCTGGAACGCGGCGCCGACCTGAACGCCGTGCATGATTCCGGCTACACCGCGCTGGGCCACGCCATCGCGGTAGACCCGCTCAAGGGCAATATGGCGGCTGTCGCCTTCCTGGTGGAAAGGGGTGCGGACACGCCGGCCAACGATTCCACCACGCCGCTGATGGTGGCCGCTATGAATAACAGCACTGCGGCGGCCAGCTTCTTCCTGGAAAAGGGCGCGGACGTGAACGGAACGGACGCGGCAGGCAGGACCGCCCTGATGTTCGTGATAGGGGAAAAAGTCGCATCCCTGCTCATAGAAAAAGGGGCGGACACTAACGCCGTGAGCAAGGACGGCGCCAACGCCCTGCTGTACGCCGCGAAAACCGGGCATACCCGGGCCCTGGGCTTCTTCCTGGAGAGGAACATGGATCCCGGCGCCGCGGACGCCTCCGGGATAACCCCGCTGATGTACGCCGCGATGAACGGCGATACCGCGACGGCGAAGCTGCTGCTCAATAAAGGCGCCGACGTGAACGCCAAAGACGCCGCGGGCAGGACCGCGCTGATGTTCGCCGCGCAGGAGAAGGAAAGCGAAGATATGATAAGCTCCGCCCCTATAGTGAAGCTGCTGCTGGAGAACGGCGCGGAGAAGAAAGCCAGGGATAAAGAAGGCCGCACCGCCCGCTATTATTGCGCGGACGGCTCCGAGGCCGCCGAACTGCTGCGCTAGGGATTAAACCGATGAGATACGGCGTACTAATATTTATCGCGGCGTTCGCGCTGGCGGGCTGCGCGGGGGAGCGGCGGGCTGATGGGCCCTTCCTGGGCAAAGAAACCATTTTCCGGTCGCATAAGTCCGACCTGAACGAGGCCGGGGAGCTGTACAGGTGCGAAGAGGCGGTGAAGGAAATACGGCGGAAGCTGGCCAAGGACCGGCGGCTGGCCGACGCCGACCTGAAGGACGAGCTCTCCTCCCTGGAAAGCGTGAAGGAAACCATGCCCTATCCCTCCCCGGGCGCGGCCTGTTCCGTTTTCGGCTACCCGCAGGCCCTGCGCGGCGCCATAGAAGACCGGCGCGGAAAAAAGAAATAGGTATTGTGTCACCGTATTTCGTAAAATTACATTAATGAGCGTCGTGGACATACAGCTGAACACCGAGATCCTCCCGAAACTGGAACTGAACCCGAAGCAGCTTGAGGCGGTTCAGTATTTCGGCGGGCCGCTGCTGATATTGGCCGGCGCCGGCACCGGCAAGACCAAGACGCTCACCTCCAAGATCGCACTGCTGATCGCCTCCGGCGTTCCCCCCGCCCGCATCCTGGCCATCACCTTCACCAACAAGGCCGCGCAGGAAATGCTGCACCGCATAGGCCGGCTGGTGCCCTATTCCGGCGGGATGTGGATACACACCTTCCACGCGCTGGGCGCGCGGCTCTTAAGGCAGCACGGCCACCTTATCGGCATCAAGCGGGATTTTGTGATCTACGACGAGGACGACCAGAAGAAGCTGATACAGCTTTCGCTGGAAGAGCTGGGCTTCGACGAGAAGAACAAGGCCGGGATGTACACCACGCTGATCTCGCGGGCCAAGGACGACCTGATGGACGCGCAGTCCTTCATGATCAGCGCCGAGGCCTCGGGCGAGCAGAACCGCATGAAGCTGGCGCGCATCTACCTGCGCTACCAGAAGAAGCTGAACGAGGCCGGCGCGCTGGATTTCGGCGACCTGATAACCCGCACCGCCGAGCTGCTGACGGCGAAGGACGAGATAAAGGAATATTACCAGGAGCATTTCCAGTACGTGCTGGTGGACGAGTACCAGGACACCAACCACGCGCAGTATGTGCTGGTAAAGACCCTCTCCGCCAAGCACCGCGACCTCTGCGTGGTGGGCGACCCGGACCAGAGCGTTTACGGGTGGCGCGGCGCCGATATACGGAACATCCTGGAGTTCGAAAAGGATTTCAAGGACGCCCGGACCATAGTGCTGGAACAGAATTACCGCTCCACGGCGAAGATCCTGAAAGCGGCCAACGAAGTGATAAAGCACAACAAGGGCCGCAAGCCGAAAGACCTCTGGACCGAAAAGACGCACGGCGACCCGGTGGAAGTGCTGGACTGCTCCAACGAGACCGACGAGGCCCGCGTCATCCTGGAAAAGATAAAGCGGCTGACCGCGCGCGGCCCCCACACCTACAACGACATAGCCGTCTTCTACCGCACCAACGCGCAGAGCCGCTCTTTCGAAGAGAATTTCCGCGCGGCGCGCATCCCGTACCGGCTCATCGGCTCGGTGCGCTTCTACGACAGGAAGGAGATCAAGGACGCGCTTTCCTATTTAAAGATACTGCTGAACCCGTGGGACACCGTAAGCATCCTGCGGGTGATAAACACCCCGGCCCGCGGCGTGGGCAAGACCGCGATGGAGCGGGTGATGGCCTACTCCCGGCTGCACGAGCTTTCGCTTTACGAGGCGCTGGTGAAGTCGGACCAGGTGCCGGACCTGACCAACGCGGCGCGGCGCGGCATAAAAGAGTTCCTGGACCTGCAGGATGAGATAAAGTCGGACCTGTTCTCCGCGGCCCCGCACATGATGCTGGAAAAGATGCTGGCCAAGTCGGGCTACTGGCAGTCCATAGAGGAAGAGTCGGAAAAAGACCCGGAAGGCACGCTGAACCGGCTGGGCAACCTGCAGGAACTGGTGAACGCGGTGAAGGAATTCGAGGAGCGCGCCAAGCGGTCCGGCGCGGAGCCGACGCTGCACAAATACCTGGAGGAAGTGATGCTGGCTTCACAGGTGGACGCGCTGGACACCGACACTTTCGCGGTGACGCTGATGACGGTGCACCTGGCGAAGGGCCTGGAATTCAATGTGACCTTCCTGACCGGGCTCGAAGAGAATCTTTTCCCCATTAACGCGTCCAACACTTCGCCGGAAGAGCTGGAGGAAGAGCGCCGGCTGGCCTATGTTGGCATGACGCGGGCGAAAGAGCGGCTGTTCCTCACCTGGGCCGCCACGCGCAGGGTGTTCGGCACCACTTATCCCAATTTGCCTTCCCGCTTCATCTATGAGAGCAAGCTGGGCGTGGAGCTTACGCCGGGGCGCGCGGAGCGGGAGGACAGGGCGGAGGCCGAGTACCTGCCGCCGCCGTCGGTGCCGCGCATAGGGAAGGGCAGGAAGGTGTCGCACCCGGTTTACGGTATCGGGCGGGTGGTGGACCAGGCGGGCGCGGGTGAGTTCGCGAAGGTGACGGTGGTGTTCGACAGCGGGATCCGGCAGACCTTCATGCTGAAATACGCGCCGCTGCAGCCGGTGTGAGGGGTTCGCGGGAGGCGAAATATTTGGCGACTCAGGCACGGCTCGCCACACCGTGGCTCGCCTCTTTCACTCGGCCCTCGCTCTTACGTAAGCTCGGGCCTCGCGAGGTCCTTCCTCGCCAAATATTTCGCCTTCCGCTCCAAATATTATAGAGAAGAAAACAGGAAAAAGAACACTTTATGCCTAAGGAACATTCGGCGGGCGGGATTCTGCTGGAGTACGGCGCGGTCTACCTGATCCTGGTGAAGAACCTGGAGGGAAAAGAGGTTTGGACTTTTCCGAAGGGGCATTTGGAGCCGGGAGAGACGGCGGAGCAGGCCGCTGTCCGCGAGGTGGCGGAGGAGACCGGTTTCGACTGCGAGATAGTGAGCGAGCTTTATAAAGCGGAGTATTCTTTCGTCAGGAACGGGGTGCTGACGGACAAGGATGTGCGCTGGTTCATGATGCGGCGCGCGGGCGGGGACGGCTTTCCGAAGACTCCGGACGAGGTGCTGGACCAGAAATGGTGCCCCATCGCCGAAGCCGAGCAGCTGCTGCTCTATACCAGCGACCTGGCGATACTGGACCTGCTGAAAAGCTACGAGACCAGCAAATACGACCGGCCCGGAATGGTCTGACAGGCCGGCTCAAAGATAACCTTAAAATTTCAGGAAGGGACCGAGAGCCGCGGATAAGCGGCCCGGAGTTTCTTTTCGTGCTCCAGTTCTTCGATCACAAGGACGCGCATTTTCGCGTTCTTCCAGGCGTGGGGAAAGCTCCGTTCGAACAGGCTGTAGAATTCCGCGCTCTTTAT
>CAZJUL010000104.1:5565-8452 GCA_964549095.1 uncultured Elusimicrobiaceae bacterium | reverse complement strand
CGCCGAGTTCTGTCAGCGACTCAAGCTCGCCTCCCAGCTTTATGGCCGCCAGCCAGACGGCCGCCGTTATCAGGACGAGGAAGATGACGGCCAGCAGTATGCCGCGCCACATGAGGCTGTCGACTGATTCCCTGATGCCTTCCGTGGACATGCCCAGCTGAACGACGCCAAGGCGCTCGTCGTCTTTAATGATGTCGTGGGCTACGTCGAAGATCCGGTCGCCGGCGTTGAATATGTCCGGATCGGGTTTCCTGTCCGCTATGCTGATGCCGGGGCGCGCCTGGCGGTAAAGGATCCTGCCGTTCAGGTCCGACACCTTCAGGTAGGCGATGTTCTCGAAATGGTCGAAACCTTTCAGTTTCTTTTCCAGGTCCTGTACCCTGCCGGTTTTCAGGGGCCCGGCGGAAACTTCCGTTATGAAGGAAACGATATAGCCGACCCTGTTGCCGGCGCGGTCCAGCATTTCATTCCTGGCGGCCAGCACCCTGTCGTATATCATGAAAGCCGTGAACAACACGGAGAGGCCGGAACTGATGAGCAACAGCCTGGTCTTAAGCGTCATTTTCTCGTTCTCCTGTCTTATTTTTGCGCGCGGCGGCGATGAACCGGAGCAGACGCAGAACTTCCGCCTGGTCCGGAATGAAATACACGGCCTTTGAACCGGCCTTGCGCCCGACCCGCACGCTTATTCCGCGTTCATCGAGCGCCAGGAACATGTCCTCGTCGGTCAGATCGTCCCCGACGGCCAGAACGAGCGGGCGGTCCAGCCGCAGCACAAGACGCTTCAGCGCTCCGCCTTTATTAGCCGCCCCGCGGGGCAGCAGTTCGAAAACCTTGTGGCCGCGCCGCCAGCTGAGCGCTCCCGGCTGTGCCGAGACAACGGCCCTCATCCGGCTGAAAAAACCCTTTCTGTATGCCGCCTTGATATTCCGGTAGTGGACGCTGGCCGAGAAGACCTTGTTCTCCACCAGCACTCCCGTCCCGGGAGGGAATCTATCCCGCATTTCGGACGCTATCCCGGCCACCAGGTCCCGCGCCTTAGCCGCCACGGCGTCGCGCCAGGCGAAACCGGGGCCTTTAATTTCGATCCCGTGGTTCCCGCCATAATAGACATTCCGCAAGCCGGCCAGACTGCGCACACTTCCCAAAGCCCGCCCGCTGAGAATGAACACCGAAACACCCGGAGAAGCCGCCAGAGCTTTAAGGGCGTTCTTAAACTCCGGTTTCAGTCGCGCCCGGCCGGGTGTCTCCGCCAGCGCGGCCAGCGTGCCGTCGAAGTCCAGCGTTACCAACAGCGCCGGAGCGGCGGAAAGCCGGGCCGAAACCGCGGTGGCACTATTCCAGAAAGACTTCATCTATACTCCCGTAAGCTTAAAATCATCCATCCGCAGCTTCATCAGTTCCTCGGTCAGGTTCGCCGCCCACTTGTAGATGTTATTTTCATGCAGATTCTGCCGCATGCGGGTCATCCTCTCTTCGATCTCGGTCCCGGGCATGTTGAGGGCGTAGTAAATAGCGTCGGCCATCTGCTCTATGTCGTAGGGGTTCACTATCAGCGCGTCCTTCAGTTCGCGCGAGGCCCCGGCGAAGCGGCTGAGTATCAGCACCCCGCGGTGGTCGTCACTGGCGGCCACGAATTCTTTGGCCACCAGGTTCATGCCGTCGTGCAGGGAGGTCACCAGGCAGGCGTCGGCTATCTTGTAGTACCTGGTGATCTCTTTGTGGTCGTGGTGTTTCTCAAGGAAAACTATCGCTTTCCAGTCCTTGGCCTTGAAGCGCCAGTTTATCCTGTCGACTTCGGCGTGCAGCTCAGCCAGGAACCTGTGGTACTGCGGGATATGGGTGCGGCTCGGCGCGCCCAGCTGTATGAAGCAGAATTTCCTGACGTATTCCGGATACTTCTCCAGGAAGCGCTCCACGGCCTTGACCCTTTCGAGCATTCCCTTGGTATAGTCGATGCGGTCCACTCCCACCGCTATCTTTTCCGCTTTAACGCCGAGCTCCTTAAGCACGGCGGCCGCATCCGGCTTCTCCGCCAGCGCCTTCGCCTCCCTGTCCGGCTGCTGGAAGTCGACGCTTATGGGAAAGGGCTTCACCATTGTTATATGGCCTTCTTTCTGCACCGAGAAATGCTCCCAGTCTATGCGCGACTCGATGGTGCGGTCCACCGTGTCCAGGAAATTATTACAGTAGAACTGCGTCTGGAACCCTATCAGGTCCGCGCCCAGCAGGCCCATGACCAGCTCTTTCTGCCAGGGGCAGATGCCGAAGGTTTCGGGGTTAGGCCAGGGTATATGCCAGAATACGGCAACGCGCGCGTCGGGCCGTTCGGCCTTTATCAGGCCGGGCAGCAGCGTGAAGTGGTAGTCCTGTATCAATATGCAGGGCTCCTTCACATCCGCGATCTCTTCAAGGACCGTTTCCGCGAACTTTTTATTCACGTCGCAATAATATTTCCAGTCCTCTTTCCTGAAGATGGGCCGGATATGGGCTATGTGACAGAGCGGCCAGATGCCCTCATTGGAGAAGCCGTAATAGTAACCCTCCTCCTCCTCCTTGCTGAGCGGCACGCGGCGCAGGCTGTAGGCCGGCTCTTCCGCCGGTACTTTTATCCGGTTCTTTTCATCCGTAACCTCAAAATCCGCCTCGCCGCTGCCGTGGGCCACCCAGGTGCCGCCGGCGGCTTTCAGTATGGGGTCAAGGGCGGTCACAAGGCCGCCGGCCGGGACAATGGCGCGGATATCCTTGCCCTCTTTGATGTGCATGTACGGTTCGCGGTTGGAGACCACGAACAGCGGACGCCCGCCCATTTTGAGCTTTACGTGTTCTTTGAGCCGCTCCGGGGTCCAGAGGGATTCCCCTTCCTGCCTCAGGCGGGCCTCGTTCT
>CAZJUL010000104.1:0-5555 GCA_964549095.1 uncultured Elusimicrobiaceae bacterium | reverse complement strand
CCGCCTGGCCGCCTGCAGGTTAGTGGCCAGGGTCGTGGCCTCTTTGGCTATCGGCGCAAAAATATCCCCCTTAAGCGGGGGGGCGTGGCCGTGCGCGTCCCCTATGCGGAGATTCCTCATCCATTCGGCCATCTGTATCACGGGATCTACCAGGTTCCATCTTATTATAAGCAGGGTCACCAGCGATATAAGTATCATCTGGGCGAGCAGCCTGAGAAGGGTACGCTTCCAGATCTTGAACAGATCGTAATCGATGTAGGAAATATTGGTGAACAGCACTATGCGCGCCTTTTCAGAACCGTTAAAGGTGAGGTTGAGCGGATACAGAAAAAGCTTCTTGTCACCGACAGTGTAGACCCTGTCCGCGCCATCCCCGGCCTCTATAAGCGCGTTTACTTCCGGGGCGCGGGCCAGCAGGTCCGGCGCGAGGGAGGAAGAACCGGAGAGAAGGCTGCCGCCGGCGTCGTAGACCGCGACGCCCTCGAGCTTCTTCTGGTTCTGGAATTTGTCGGCAAGTTTCTGCAGGCCCGCCCGGTTCTTCGTTTCCAGGTTAAGCCTGACGCTTTCCTTGAAACTCTCCGCCAGCAGGGCGGATTGCGAACGGACCTCATCGTAGTATTTTTCTTTTTCCTGCCGGACATTGAACCAGGCGGAAATAAGGGCGACGAATACCACCACCACTATAAGCGAAACTATTAGCTTGAGCGTTATGCGCATAAGAACTCCTTGCCGGACCCCGGCGGACGGACAAGCCAGCGGCGCAGGAAATAAAAATCCGCCTTCCGGTATTTACCCGGAATGGCGGCCCGACCATCCCAAACCTCCGAAGTGCAAGCTCCGGACCCTTTCTATCATTCTAACGGATATAGCTGCCGATGTCCACTAAAAAAGGCCTGCGGTTTCCGCCGCAAGCCTTTTCCAACCGGTGGAGAAGAGCAATTTTCCTCTCCGTTTCAGAACTGCATCCAGAAGCCGAAGCGGTGCACGTTGCCCAGGTCGCCGAAGGGCAGGTAGGCGTAATCCACGCCCAGGCCGGACACCTTGAGCCCGAAGCCGAGGCTCAGGCCCACTTCGTTGCCCAGGTTGGCGGTGTCGTAGCCGAACTTGTAGCCGCCGCGCAGCGCGAAGGCGTCCCTGAACCAGTATTCAGCGCCCACCGAGGGGTAGAATTTCTCGTCCACCAGGTACTGGTTGAGCTCGCCGACGAAGTTCATCGAGGCGTCAGGCCTGTAGAGCACGCCGGCCCGCAGGCTGAACGGCAGGGGGTCGGATTCGGAATCGAATTTCATCTTGTTGCCGAGGTTCGCCATCGCCATCGAGAAGTTCACCTTCTCCGAGGCGTGGTAGATCACGCCGGCGTCCAGGGCCAGCGCGAAAGCGCTCTCGTCGTCTATGGCCGACCTGATGAACTTGACGGCCACGCCCGCGTCCATCTTGTCCAGGATGGAGGGCAGCGCGTCTTTCTTGGCGTAGGCCAGGGACAGCGCCAGGTCGTTGGAGCTGAAAGAGCCCAGCTCCGGCACCACGCCCACATTGTCGTTCAGGCCGCGCCTTTCTATCCCCCCCACGTTCATGAAGGTCAGCCCCAGCCCGAAGCGCTTGTCGGCCACGGTGCCCGCGTAGGACAGGTTGCCCATTTTGGCTTCCTGGAAATATTGCGTGAAGCCCAGGCCGATCTCGCGGGTCTCGAACTGCGCGATGCCGGCCGGGTTCACGAACACGGCCCCGGAATCGTCCGCCAGGGCGCTGAACGCGCCGCCCATGGCTATGGCCCGGGGGCTCATGGCCACCTTCAGGAAGGGGGCGGCCGTGGTGCCCGCGCCCGAGGCGTAAGCCCCGGCCGGGAAGGATAAGGCCAGAACGCAGGTCAATATGGTTTTCATAACGATACCTCTATACAATAATTTCCAAAGCCTTCCCCCTCCCCCCGCGCGGGGGGAAGGGGTACCGCCGCTACTTTATTATCGCCAGCTTGTGCGGCCTGTTGCCCAGCTTCGAGCCGTTCAGATAGGTCAGCATGAAGTAGACGCCCGACGCGCAGTCCTTGTTGTTATCGTTCTTGCCGTCCCATTCCGAATAATACACCTGCCCGCCCGTCCTTGTACCTTCGTCGAGGGTCCTGACCTTTTCCCCGGCCAGGTTGTAGATGACGAACTTCAGGCTGCCGGATTTACTCGCCGGCATGTGGTACTTTATTATGGTGCCCCGCGTCGTGTACGCGCCGGCCGACAGGGCGGCGCCGCCGTCAGCGCTCACCACCACGTCCTTGGCCTTCAGGCTGAACGGGTTGGGCAGGTTGTACACGTCGAACGCCACGCCGGTGTAGGCCACGCCCGTCGGGGGCTTGGCCGTGAACACCGCGAACTGGCCGTTCTGCGAAGTGGTCGAACTGGGCACGTAGCGGCCGTTCTTCACGGAGCTCATCTTCATGCGCTTGCGGCCCAGCGGCGTATCTGCGCCGCCCGCGCCCTGGTAAGCGGAGTCAAGGCCCGCCACGTCCACCGACACCACGCCCAGCATAGGGTCTATGGTGTAGTTGCCGGGCACTTCCTTCCACTCGCCGGTCGCGGAGTCGAACTGGTAGATCTTAAGCCCGCTGGTGCTCAGCGCCCTCGGGTTCTCCTTGTCGTACTTGAG
Source organism: uncultured Elusimicrobiaceae bacterium (assembly GCA_964549095.1). GTDB lineage: Bacteria > Elusimicrobiota > Elusimicrobia > Elusimicrobiales > UBA9959 > JAHJSU01. The sequence goes on along the minus strand of CAZJUL010000104.1, from coordinate 2,918 downwards.
CGTCAGCGTGAAGGTCTTGTTGGCCGAGGCGTTATCCAGGTTCATGTTGTAGACCTCGGAGGCCATCAGGTCCTGGATGGCGCTTTCTATGCTCAGGGTCCCCTTCGACGTCTTGACGGTCCGCACGGAGGGCAGCGCGCTGAAGAAGCCGCCGACCAGGTTGGAGAAGTCCACGCTCGCCGTGGTGGTGGTGTAGGCCAGGGCGCCGGGGTCCAGCTCTATGCCGGAATACTCCTCGGTCTCCTTGTCCATCTGCACCTCGCCGCCGGCCAGGGCCTCGTCCTGGATGTACTGCTCGGTCTTGGCCTTGCTGTTCTGCTCGTAGACGAAGAGCTTCTCCATCTTGTTGCCGCCGTCGCCGGCCGTGACCTTGATCGTATAGTACAGCTGGGTCTTGGTCATGGTGAACTGGCCCACGAAGGTGTTGCCGGGGCCCGGCACCAGCGCCAGGCTGACCGCCGCGGTGGAGCTGAACACCTGGCCCGGGTTGTACTTGCACCTGGGTATCGCTATCAGTTCCTTCGGGCTCTTGATGATGACGTCCACCTTAGAGTCCGAATCGCCGGATTTCTTGACCTTGATGGTGATCTGCGGCGGGATATCCTTAAGGGTTATATCCTCTATGACCGTGGTGCCTTCCTCGGCCGTGACCTCCATAGTCTGCGTCAGCTTGCCGCTGTAGAACGCGGAGATCTTGTAGAGGTGGCCCGGGGTGACGCCGTTTATCTCGAAGGCCCCGCTGCCGTCGGTCTGCACCGAAGTCTTGGGCAGGTAGCTGCTGGGGGCCAGCACGTTAAGCGTCTCGTCGTAGGCCACTATCTCCACGCCGGCCTTGGTGAGCGGGCTGGGGAACTTGCTCAGGTACACCGTGCCGGTTATGACCGACTCGGAAGGCGTCATGTAGAGGCGGAAATCCCTGACGTCGTCGCCGGACAGGCTGCCGGCAAGCGTGGTCTTCTGCCCCACGGTCACGTAGCCGTCGCGCATCACTTCCATGCGGTAGATGCCAGGCGGCAGGTTCACGAACTCGAATTCGCCGGCGGCGTCGGTCAGCGTGACCTTTTCCACGGTCCTGTGCTTCAGGTAGACCCGGGCGCCTTCCAGCGGCAGCAGCGTGGAGCTGCTCTTGACCACGCCGGAGATGGTGCCCACCGCTATGCTGCGGGCTTCGAAGTCGAAGTTGTGGACGGCGTCGGCCGGCAGCGTGATCTCATCAGCCACGGGCGGGTAGTTCGGGTTGGCGTACACTACCGTGTAGTGCCCGGGCGGCAGGCCCCAGATGTAGTAAGCCAGCGGGTGTACCGCCAGGGTGCTTACGACAATGTCCTGGTCCTGGTTCTTCATGCCCTGTTCGAAGCCGCCGATGGCGTACTGGTCCGGCATCGCGTTGCTGAAGCCGCGCAGGTCGCCGGCGCTGTCGTAGATCATGACGGCCGGTATGAGGGGCGGTATCTCCGCGTCGAAGTTGGCGAAGATCTTCACGAAGTCGGCGGGAGTGAAGATCTTGTTGCCTTTCACCGTGCCGGACATGGCTTCCTGGCCCACGGAACCCAGTATGTTTATGGGTATGGGCTGGGCGGCCGTGCCGACGTTCGGGTTGGTCTCCGATTTCTGTATGGCCACGCCTTTTACCCGGCCTATGAAGTTCGCGAACTGATCGTAGCTCGGGGGCCTGTAATCGTCGCCTCCGGGGTTGTACTCGGTGCCGATCAGCAGGTAGAAGTCGTACTGGCCGGGCGTCATCCACTTGGTGGCCCACCCGGTGCCGGTGCTGTAGTCGAACGAATACTTGGGCTCGGAGAAGAAGAGCTCCGTTACCTTGCTCTGGTTCATCTCTTCGCCGGAATCCACCGCTATGATGCTGTATTTCCAGGCCCGGGTAGAGATCTCCGGCAGGCCGTAGATCTGTGGCTTTACCGCCAGGCCCGACTGCAGCTGCAGCTGGACCTGCGCGGTCTTGCCCATGGACACCGAGACGTTCCTGAGCGGCTCCATGGCCCAGATAAAGCCGGCGCCGTTAGGGTAGATCGAGATGTCGTACAGGCCGGGGGCCAGGTTCGGGAACTCGAACTCTCCGTTATCATCCACCTGCAGGCCGTAGCTGCCGTCCACGTTCACGCCGCGGATGTCCAGGCCCGCCCAGTAGGAGGTGGTGGAGTTATAGTTCCCGTAGCTGGGCCTGAAGTTCGTGCCGTCCGGCATCTTCAGGATGCCGGCGAGAGCGCCGGCCTTGGTGACCGTCAGGTCCATCCTGTAGGTGTTCGTGGAAGTCAGGTCGATGCTGTTCTCTATGGAAGAGGCCCTGGCCCACTCGGAAGACAGCACCCTGCTCCAGTATCTCTGTCCGGTAGAGAGCACCACGGAATAAGTGGCCCTGTTGGTGGTGTAAACTCCGGAGACCGAGGTGAAGCCGAGGTTCAGGCTCTTGCAGTCGCCCATGCACTCCTGCTGTATCATCACGGTAAGCGGGGCGGAGGTGGAGATGGCCAGCGGCTCGGCCGCCGTCACCGTGTAGGTGGTGACGAAGGTTATGTTGCCGTAGACCAGGCCGCCCGAATTGGCGTTCTCTGGCACGATGTTGAACACCACGCTGCCGGCAGTGACGCAGGCGCCGGAGCTGTTTATGACCCAGACGCGGCCCGCGCGGCACTGGTTGTTGGCCGGCGTGTTGGGCCCGCGCGCCCCCTGCGAAGAGATGACTACGCGCATGTCGTCGCTGGGAGTGTCTATGTTTTTGCCGTCGTTGAACACGCGCCAGCCGCCCTCGAAGGAAGCCTCGATGCGCGCGTTGCCGTCGGTGACGCCGGGCACGGTGAAGCTGCCGTCCGCGGCGGTCTTGACTCCGACTTCGGACCGGATGCCGTTGCTGTTGTACTCGCCCTGCCTGTAAGAGTCGTAGCCCGCGTTATAATTCATCC
>CAZJUL010000103.1:7489-8682 GCA_964549095.1 uncultured Elusimicrobiaceae bacterium | reverse complement strand
TATTTCGAGGTAGAAAGAGTGGAAGCAGACTATGGCCGCGAAGGCGACGATCATGGGCCCGCTGGCTATGCCGCCCTCCGGGAACCATTTTTTCACCGACAGGTAAAGCCCGATGAGGAACGCCGCGAAGCCCAGCGAGAGCCAGGGCGCCAGGTCGGGCTGTATCCGGTGCAGGTAGTGGTACTCCATAGCGTAAAAGATGACCAGCGCGGGGAAGAACCAATTGGCTTCTTTTTCGGTCAGCGGCGTCCCGGCGACCATGGTGTAAAGATAGGTCCCGGTGGAGAACACCAGGAAATTGACCGCCAGGATGGACGCTATCAGGATATCCCGCTCGAGCCCGAGGCCGATAAAAGCGGTCATCACTATCGCCAGGCAGGAAGCCACCAGCGTCAGCGCGCGCGACTGCACCCAGACCGAGATGGTGGCGAACGCCAGCGAGCAGAGCAGGTAATAATAGACCGTGAAGACGGTGAAGGACCCAAGCCCCATGATGACCGGGGCGAGGTAGGAGCCGATGGCCGCCGTGACCGGGTACACGTCTTCGCGTATCCTGGTGTAGAGCCATATGCACAGGCCCGAGACGGCGCTGACCAGCACCATGGCCTGTTCGAAAGGTATCATAGAATAGAAGCGGTGGGCCGCGAATCCCGCCAGGTAAAGCACTATCACGCCGGCGCCGGGCAGCAGGCTGGAATATTCGCGGTCCCTGTCAGCCGTGGCCAGGCCGGCGGCTATCAGGGCGAACCCGAACAGGATGGCCAGGCCTATCTGCTTTTCGTGGGTAAGCCACCCGGACTCTATGGAAAGTTTAATTATGAACCCGGCGGCCAGCACGAAGCAGAAGACGGCCGTAACGCCGAGCCAGTTGCCGTAACGGGGCTGGGGGGAGGCGGGCGCCGACCGGCCGGGGACCGCCGCCGGGGCTCGGTCTTCCAGCGGGTACCTGGGCTGGGCGGGCGCGGCGGGCGGGGGGGCCGCATTGGCTCCCGGTTTGGGCGGGACGGACGGAGCGGGACCCGGCTCCGACGCCCTGACCTGTTTGTTCAAATTTAAAAAGGCTTCGATCTTGGCTATGCGCTGCTCGATCTCGTTTATGCGCGTTTCAGGTCCAAGCTGTTCTTTCGATCCAGAAGATTCCATGCCGCCTCCTTGCCCGTTCTTCTACGTAATTGTAGAAACATCACGGCGGT
>CAZJUL010000103.1:0-7479 GCA_964549095.1 uncultured Elusimicrobiaceae bacterium | reverse complement strand
CACAAGCGGGACCGGGGAAAGTTCCCCCGGATAATTTGCCGTGAACGGCCGTCGAAAGTATGATATCAAAAAAACGGCCGTGTGGCGGAGCTGAGCGGTTTTTCGGCAAACGATCGCGGGGATCAGAGGTCGTCGGCATTGTAACGGGAAATTATTTTGATATCATAAATACGGATGGATCCGCGAAAACAGAAAAAGAAAAAACTGCCCGGACAGGCCCTCCGTCCGCCGGTACCGGACCTGGCGGCCGCCTGGCTCGGGGCCGGCGCCTGGCGCGGGCCGGCGGTTCTCGCGGTCTTTACCTGGCTGCTCTGGGCGCAGACTATCGGGTTCGGGCTTCACTACTGGGACGACTTCACTTATATCTTCCAGGATCCGCGGCTGGACGGGCTGACGCTTTCCAATTTCCTGGCCATCCTTAAAAAACCTTTCTTCGCCAACTACCATCCCGTAACCACCCTTACCTACTTTTTCGACAGGGCGGCCTGGGGGGAATGGATCGCGGGGTATCACATCACACAGCTGGTCTTTTATTCGGCCGGGGTAGTGCTGGTCTACGAGTTCTTCCGCCGCGCTATAGGCGACCGTTTCTGGGCGCTGGCCGGCGCGGCCCTTTTTTCAGCCCACGCCCTGCACGCTGAGCCGGTGGCCTGGCTGGCCTCCCGCAAGGACGTGGTATGCCTGTTCTTCTACGGCGCCGCGCTGCTGGCTTACGAGCGCTATGCGGAACGGGCGGATAAGGCGCTGGCCGCGGCCGCGCCCTGGCCCTGGCGAAACTACCTCCCGGTGGCGCTCTTTACCACCCTCGCCCTGGGCGCGAAAGGCCCCGCCGCCGCGCTGCCGGCGGTCTTCCTGGCCCGGGACCTTTGTTTTTCGCCCAGCCTTAGCCGGCGCCACTGGCTGGATAAAGCCCCGCTCCTGGCCCTGGCGGCCGGGCTGACGCTGCTGACCGTTGGCGCGCAGAGCCAGAGCAGCGCCCTGCTGAAAGATATGAGCCTTCTCGGCGGGCTTACGGTTCCGGGCCGGATAGAAGTACTGCTGAAGATCTTCGCGCTCAACGCGGGCCGCTCGCTGCTCCCGCTGGCCCTGAACGCCGAGTACCAGGTCTCCGCCTGGGGTTGGCATCCGCAATGGGTGGCGTACCTGGGCTTTGCGCTTTTTGCGGCCATCGCGGCGGGCTTCTTCAGGTTCCGGCGCCGCGCCCCGGCGGCGGCGTACGCTTTGGCGCTTTATATCCTGCCCCTGGCCGCCACCATGAATACTTTCTTTACGCTGCGCATCTGGATGGCCGACCGGTATCTCCTGCTGCCTACCATCGGCAGTTGCCTCCTCCTGGCCTGGGGCGGGAAACGGCTGCTGGAAAAGCGGCCGGGCCGCGCGCGGGCCGCCCGGCTGGCGGCGGCGGCTTTCGCCTGCCTGGCGCTGTACAGCGGGCTTACGGTAATGAGGACGCGCGTGTGGCTCTCTCCCGTTCTGCTCCGATCCGACATTCTGCGAAAGGACTCCGGCTTCCTGCCGGGCCGCGGTCCGGTAACGGCCGAGGAATTCCTGGCCCAGGCGAAGGGCCGCTCTATCCCCGTCGCACTCCTGGACGCGGTAGACAGCCTGGCGACGGCTTATGAGAGGGAAGGCGCCCGCGAAGAAGCCCGCGCCCTTCGCGAAATACTCGGCCGGGTCGGGCGCGGGGGAACGGGCGTCGCTTTCAGCGCGCTGGAAGCCGGACGCCACCAGGAGGCCGCGGCCCAATTTACCGCGATAGTCGACAGGGGCGAATGGGACGCGCCTGAAGCGGCCAAAGGTCTCGGCGACGCCTCCTGGGCGATGGGCCAGCCCGAAAAAGCCAGGCATTGGTACCGCCGGTCTTTCGAATTGTATAAGGAACGCGGACTTTCCGGCGCGCCGCCCCTGGCCGCCGAAATGACCTTTGAGTTCAGTATGAAGAATTATCCCGGGGCGCTGGCGGCCCTCAGGCTTTTGCAGAAGGAAGCTCCCGGCGACCCGCGCGGGTATTTCTTCGAAGGCCGCGCGCTGGAAGAGATGGGGCAGCCCGGGCAGGCGTACAAAATATACGAGGCCGTTGAGAAAATGCCCGACTCCGCTTTCCGGGACACCCGGCTGGCGCCGGCCGATGTCCAGCGCCAGATGGGCGTCACCGCCCAGAAGCTGGGAAAGATACCCGAGATGCGCAGGCATTTCGCCAAATGCCTGCAGCTCAGCCCGAACGATCCCCAGCGGGCCGCCATAGAGAAGACCCTGCAGAGTTTTAAGTGAGCCTCCGCCCGGCCGGCCCGATAAATAGGGAAAGGACGCTGTTCACTGTGCTGGTATCAAGGTGAGCTGTACTTGGATTTATGACAAAAACCGTTAAAACTATCCTGGCCGGGGTTATCCTTAACCTCATCATCTTTATACTGGTCACTTCCTCGCGGTCCTTCCAGGACCTGCATCATCACTGGATATTCCCGGTGCTGGGCCTGATAATCTCGGCGCAATGGGCGCTGGCGGGGGGGCTGCTGAAGATATCCCGGCTGGAGGCCGCGCTGGACCTGAAGGCGGCCCGCACGGTCCTGCTCTTTATGCTGGGCGTTCTGCTGCTTATGGGCGTGGTGCGGCACCAGACCATACTGGCCTGCTTCGGCAATTGCTCTTTCAAGCTGGCTTTGGCGATGGCCCTGGGGACGGCTGTCTGCGCCGTCCAGGCCCGCCTCGGGGACGATTCTTTCTGGGGCCCGGCCCGCGCTTATACGGCGGCTTTGGCCTGCGGCCTGTGGGCGGTCTTCCTGGCGCTCTATGGCCTGGGTTTAGGAGCGTGGAAGCTGGATATCGTTTTTATCGTTATTTCCGCGGCGGGACTTTTCTGGCGCAGGTTCCCGGCGGTCAGGCTGGCGATCTCGGCCATCGTGCCTATACTCGTTATACGCCATCTTTTCGGCGAAACCGCCGTCATATTCTCGAACCTGCTGATAGTGTGCGTGGGGGTGTCGGCCGCCGGCCTGCTGAAGGAAAAAAAGGACCTTTAATCTTTTAAAGCTTTCAGTTCCGCCGCGGTCAGGTCCCGCCACTGGCCGGGTTCAAGGCCGTCCAGCGTCACCGGGCCGATGGCCTTCCTGACCAGCCGGAGCACCGGGAAACCTACGCTGGCCAGCATCCTGCGGACCTGGCGGTTGCGGCCTTCTTTCAATTCTATCTCCACCCAGGAGACCGGCACCGTTTTCCTGAACCTTATGGGCGGTTCCCTCGGCGGCAGCGGCGGTTCTTCCGCCGCCCTGGCCCGGCAGGGCAGGGTCGGGCCGTCGTTCAGGACCACGCCTTTCTGAAGCTTGTACAGCGCTTCCCCGGTAATTACGCGCTCCACCTGCGCCAGGTAGACTTTGGGCCGTTTGTGCTTGGGTTCCGCTATGAAGCTCTGGAAGTCCCCGTCGGAAGTGAGCAGCAGCAGCCCTTCGCTGTCCGCGTCCAGCCGGCCCGCCGGGTAAACGTCCTTCGGGAAGCTGAACTCGGCCAGCGAGCGGTGCCCGTGCTCGGGGGTGAACTGCGACAGTACCCCGTATGGCTTGTAAAATATTATGTACCGCACTGTTTCTCCCCGGCTGCGCCCCTTTCGGCGCGCCCCGCTTCCTGTCAATATGTTATTATAGTCATTATGCCCTATGTTTTTATAGACCGCCAGTCAGATTTTGACGCGCTCATACCGAAGCTGCTCACTCATAAATACGTGTCCATAGACACCGAATCCAACAGCATGTACGTCTACAAGGAACAGCTCTGCCTGGTGCAGCTGGCCAGCGAGCACCTGAACGCCGTGGTGGATTCCCTGTCCGTGGACGTGCGCGGGCTGGCGGCGGTCTTCGCGGACAAGCGCGTGGAGAAGATCTTCCACTCGGCGGAATCCGACATCAAGACGCTCAAGGCCTCGCTGCCCGTGAAGTTCGAAAACATCTTCGACGTGATGATAGCCGCGAAATACCTGGGCGTCAACCGCTGCGGGCTTGAAAACCTGGTGAAAGAGCGCCTCGGCGTGGCGCTGAACAAGAAGTACCAGAAGGCCGACTGGGGCCGCCGCCCGCTGCTGAAAGAGATGCTGGACTACGCCATAGGCGACGTGCTTTACCTGCACAAGCTGCGCGTGATCTTCGCCGAGGAGCTGCGCAAAAAAGGCCGCCTGGAAGAAATACAGGGGCAGTTCGCGGAGATCGCTGCGCAGGAGCCGGGCAAGCACGTCGTCGACGAGAACGCCTTTTTAAGGGTGCACCAGGCGCGCCAGCTGAACGGCCGCGGGCTGGCCGTGCTGCGCGAAATTTACCTCGGCCGGGAAAAAGCGGCCCGGGAAAGGAACAAGCCGACTTTTAAGATAATAAGCGAAGACCTGATGTTCCGGCTCGCTATAGCGCCCAAAGAGGCGCTGGACAATATTTCCATCTTCAAGGGCGTGACCAGCTATGTGCTTTCGAACCACGGTCCGTGGATAAAGGACGCCATACACGCCGGCATGAAGGCCCCGGAAGTGGAATTCCCCAAACGAAACCACATTGCCAACGACAAGCGCCTGCATTTCGAGGGGATACGCGAAAGGTTCAAGCTGCTGAAGACCTGGCGCCTTGAAACCGCCAACCGGCGGAACATGCTGCCGGAGGCCGTGCTCAGTAACGACGTGCTGGAAAAGGCCGCCCTGATAAATCCCAAAACCACCGAGGAACTGAAGGAAGTGAAGGGCTTCGGGCTGGAAAAGTACACGCTTTACGCCGAAGAGATGCTCAAGGCGCTGAAGAAGAAAAAACTACCTTAACAATTTCTTAAGCAGATCGATCCTGCCTGCCTGTTTCAAAGCCTTCATAATAAGAGGCCTGTTCTCGGGCTTATAATACTGCAGCAGCGCGCGCTGCATGCGGCGCTCCGCTTCGGCTTTGGGGACATAGACCGGCTCCAGCGTGAACGGGTCCAGCCCGGTATGGTAGATGGAGGTTGCCAGTTCCATAGGGGCCGGCAGGAAATCGTTTATCTGCCTGGGGCGCACGCCGCGTTCTTTCAGGAAGACCGCCAGTTCCGCCATCCCGGCCAGCGTGGAGCCCGGGTGCGCTGAAATGAAGTAGGGGACCAGGTACTGCTCTTTGCCCGCCTTTTTGGACTCCGCCAGGAACAGCGCTGAGAATTTGCTGTAGGTTCCAGCGGGGGGCTTTCGCATTACGGCCAGGACTTCGGGGGAGATGTGCTCGGGGGCCACTTTCAGCTGGCCCCCGGTGTGGCAGCGCGCTATCTCGGAAATATACTCTTCGCATTCCAGGGCCAGGTCCATCCTGATGCCGCTGGCTACGAAGGCTTTTTTCAGGCCTTTTACCGCGCGGACCTTGCGCATCAGCTCCAGCAGCGGCCCGTGGTTTGTGCCGAGGTTGGCGCAGATGGCGGGGTAAAGGCAGGAGGTCTTTTTGCACCGCTCGCAAACCTTAAGGTCTTTGCCGCCCATCCTGTACATATTGGCGGAGGGGGCGCCGAGGTCGGAAATATTGCCCGGGTGCCCGGGCGTTTTTAGAAGCTTTTCGGTTTCGCGCAGGACGGAGCCTTCGCTGCGCGACTGTATGAAGCGGCCCTGGTGCAGGGTCAGCGAGCAGAAGGCGCAGCCGCCGAAGCAGCCTCTGTGGATGACTATGGAATCCTTTATCATTTCCAGTGCGGGCACCGGCTCTTTGTAGGAAGGGTGGGCCTTTTTTGCGTAGGGCAGGCCGTAGACGCGGTCCATTTCCTCCGTCGTCAGGGGGAAAGCGGGGGGATTCTGCACTACGGCGCGGTCGCCGCTCTTCTGTACCAGCGGCCTGGCGTTGTAGGGATTCGATTCTTCGTAGATAAGGCGCGTCGCTACTGAAAACTTTATGCGGTCGCAAGAGACTTCGCCGGCGGAGGGCAGTTCAATGGCGCCGGGAATCGTAATATCCGCGGTCTCTTTCGCGCCCAGGGCGTAGGCGGTGCCGCGTATGTCCCGCAGGCCCGCTGTCTTTTCGCCCGCGGAAAGGCGGCGGGCTATCTCGATTATCTGGCGCTCGCCCATGCCGTAGACCAGCAGGTCGGCTTTTGAATCCGGCAGGACGCTTTTGCGGACCTTGTCGGACCAGTAATCGTAATGCGCGAAGCGGCGCATGGATGCCTCTATGCCGCCCAGCACCACGGGGGCTTCCGGGAAGGCCTCTTTGGCGCGCTGCGAGTAGATGATGGCGGCGCGGTCGGGCCGCAGGCCGGGTTTCCCGCCGGGCGAGTAGTCGTCTTCGGAGCGGATCCTGCGGTTGTGCGTGTACTTGTTTATCATCGAGTCCATGTTGCCCGACGAGACGCCGAAGAAAAGGCGCGGTTTTCCGAACTTCCTGAAATCGGCGGCGGAGGTCCACCTGGGCTGGGAAAGGATGGCGACGCGGTAACCCTCCGCTTCCAGCACGCGGCCTATCAGGGCCATCGCGAAGCTGGGATGGTCGACGTAGGCGTCCCCGGTGACCAGGACGATGTCCACATAGTCCCAGCCCCGGGCTTTCACCTCTTCAGGCGTTATCGGAAGGAATTCCTTCGTCATATTATTCGTCATACCGGCGGAAACAGGGCCCTTATACGACGGTAAATTATAACATTTTGCCGCCGGCGAAATGGTTTTGACAAACAATGCCAACTGTTGTAGTATTGGAAAAAGACAAAGCCGGGATAAGCGGGGGCGGGCCGAAATGTGCAGGCCCGGAACAAATCATGAACAATGGAAAATGTTTCGTTTTCGCGCTGCTCTTGATATCGGTTCTTTGCGGCGTAAAGCTGTTCGCCCAGTCCACGGCCGCCGTGCACAGCGCGCCGGGCGCGGATCCCGGCAGTCTGAATGAGGCAGGCGCTCCGCCGCCGGAGCCGGACCGGGCTCCCGCCCGGCCGGTGCTTATCATTCCCGGGGCGAAAGTGGTGAAGGGCACCCGGAGCTGGGATATAGACGCCGACAGCGGTAAAAGCCAGGGCGCGGCGGATTTCTGGTTCCAGCACGTGAACGAGAGGGAGCGCTACGTGGTGCCAAAGAACGGGGCGAAACTGGCGGTACTGCGGGCGAAGGATTTTGAGAAGGTGACGCTGGACGACCTTAAGAAGGCCGCGCTGAGCGACGCGAAGCTTTCCGCGTCGGACGAGAATCCGGCTATCCTGCCCGGGTGCATCGTCGCCGTGCGGACCAGCGCCGGTAATTATGCCAAGCTACAGGTCACGGGGTTCGTTCCGCAGTCGGTGGGGGAGCGGAACTTCCCTAAGCGCCACATAAAGTTCCGGTTCGTGATCTACAGGAAATAGCGCCGGCGCGTCAGTCAGCTGTACCGTTCTTCCTTCCAGGGGTCGCCGCGGTGGTGGTAGCCGCGCTGTTCCCAGTACCCCTTCACGTCTTTCTCAAGGAATTCCACTTTAGCCGCCCACTTGGCGCTTTTCCAGAAATAGAGCCGCGGCACTACCAGCCGCACGGGTCCGCCGAACCGGTGC
>CAZJUL010000102.1:8321-8719 GCA_964549095.1 uncultured Elusimicrobiaceae bacterium | reverse complement strand
CGCGTGGGCGGTTTCGGCCGCCGGCTGCGCGGCCGGCGCTTCTACTACTGCCGCCGCTCCGCCCTTTTCATCCATCACGAATTTGATGCAGTGCCTGATGGTCGGGTAATCTTTCAGCGCTACATTGTCTTTCCGGGGTATGCCGTAATGCTCGCGGATGCCGGCGAAGAGTTCGGCCTGCTTGACGGTGTCGATGCCGAGGTCGGCTTCCATGTCGAGGTCGATGTCGAGCATGTCCTTGGGGTAGCCGGTCTTTTCGGCTATCATGTCCAGGAGTTCGGCGCGGACCGCGTCCTCGCTGACCGAGGACTGGTGTACCGCCGCTTTTACCGGCTGTGCAACGGGGGCCGGCTGTGCCGGAGCCTGCTGCACGGGCGCCGGGGCGGCGGCCGGGGCCG
>CAZJUL010000102.1:0-8221 GCA_964549095.1 uncultured Elusimicrobiaceae bacterium | reverse complement strand
CGCCGCCTCTTTCATCCAACACGAATTTGATGCAGTGGCGGATGGTCGGGTAATCCTTCAGCGCTACATTGTCTCTCCGGGGTATCCCGTAATGTTCGCGGATGCCGGCGAAAAGCTCGGCCTGCTTGACGGTGTCGATGCCGAGGTCGGCTTCCATATCGAGGTCGATGTCGAGCATGTCCTTGGGATAGCCGGTTTTGGCTGCCATCATATCCAGTATCTCGGCCTTCACTGCGTCTTCGCTGACCGAAGCCTGGGTGGCCGCCGCTTTCACGGGCTGGGCGTCGGGGGCCGTCTGGGCCGGGGCCTGCTGCACGGGCGCGGGGGCGGCGGCCGGGGCCGCGCCGCCTCTTTCATCCAACACGAATTTGATGCAGTGGCGGATGGTCGGGTAATCTTTCAGCGCTACATTGTCTCTGCGGGGAATGCCGTAATGCTCGCGTATGGAGGCGAAAAGTTCGGCCTGCTTGACGGTGTCTATGCCGAGATCGGCTTCCATATCGAGGTCTATGTCGAGCATATCCTTGGGATAGCCGGTCTTGGCGGCCATCATATCGAGTATCTCGACCTTCACCGCGTCTTCGCTGACCGAGGCGAAGGTCGCCGCCGCTTTTACGGGCTGTGCGGCGGGAGCCGTCTGGGCCGGGGCCTGCAGCACAGGCGCGGGCGTAACGGCCGGGGCCGCGCCGCCTCTTTCATCCAGCACGAATTTGATGCAGTGGCGGATGGTCGGGTAATCTTTCAGCGCTACGTTGTCCCTGCGGGGAATGCCGTAATGCTCGCGTATAGAGGCGAAGAGCTCGGCCTGCTTGACGGTGTCTATGCCGAGGTCGGCTTCCATATCGAGGTCTATGTCGAGCATATCCTTGGGATAGCCGGTCTTCGCGGCCATCATGTCGAGTATCTCGACTTTCACCGCGTCTTCACTGACGCCGGCGGAATGCGCCGCGGCTTTAACGGGCGCCGGGGCGGGCTGAAGGGCCGGGGCCTGCCGGGGCGCGGCGGCCTGCTGCACGGGCGCGGGCGCCGCGGAAACTGCTCCGCCTTTTTCATCCATCACGAACTTGATGCAGTGCCTGATGGTCGGGTAATCTTTCAGCGAAACATTGTCTTTCCTCGGTATGCTGTAATGTTCGCGTATGGAGGCGAAAAGCTCGGCCTGCTTGACGGTGTCTATGCCGAGGTCGGCTTCCATGTCCAGGTCCATGTCCAGCATGTCCTTGGGATAGCCGGTCTTGGCGACCATCATGTCCAGTATCTGGGCGGTCACCGCGTCCGTGCTGAGCCCGGCGGGCGCGGCCGCTTTGTGGGCCGTCGCGGCTTTGGGTTCGGTGTAATGAAGAACGGGCGCGGGCTGCCGCGCCGCCTGCGGCTTGTGCGCAGCCGGAGCCGCCGCCAGCGCGGGTTCCCTGGCCGGGGCGGTGTGCCTGCCGGCCAGTTTTTTATCTTTTATCCGCAGCGTATTGTGGACGATCTCCAGTTCCGGGCTGTCGTCGCCGGAGACGGCCTTGAGCCAGCCCTTGTACTTGCCCTCGTCGTCTATCCTCGGCTCCGTGTCCTTCCAGGTGCGCTGCATGAAGGACATCGCCATGTGCGAGCCGAAGCCCGCCGCGAAGCGTATCGCGTATTCGAAGTCGTATTTTCCGCCCTTTGAAAGGTTGATGCCCGCCAGTTCGGGGTCCGGCTCCTTGTAGTTGGCTATAGGCGGGATGATGCCGGTGTTCAGCGCGCGCACCGCCACCGCTTCCTCCAGCGAGGAGCCCATCGTGTGGCCGGTGAAGCCCTTCACGTTGCTGATGATGACCTTGTCCGCGTCCGGGCCGAAAGCCCGCTTCAGGGCCTTCACCTCGGCGGAGGCGCTGCCGCCGCGGGCCGGGGTGTAGGTTTCGTGCGACATGAACATTGTCTTCGCGGCGAAGTCGCGCTTGTCCAGGCCGTACATCTTCTCGACCTTCGCAACGAATTTCGTCATCACGTCGGCGACGTGCTCGGTGTCCAGCCGGCTCACGTGGTAGGCGCTGTTGGCGGATTCCGTGGCGAGTATCCTCACCAGCGGCTTCATGCCGCGCGCCCTTATGATCGTCTCGTCCTCTATCACCAGGCCCACCGCGCCTGAGCCGACTATCAGCCCGTCCCTGCGCCTGTCGAAAGGCAGGGCGGCGTCTGAAATGTTCTCCTTGGTGGAGGCCGTGCCGGAGGCCAGGAAGCCCGGCATTGTCCAGGCCTGCGTGACCTCGTTGGTGATGTCGTCGGCGGCTATCACCACTACGCGCTTGCACTTGCCGGTCCTGAGCCAGCATTCGGCGGTATGCACCGCCTGCGTGGTGGAGGCGCAGGCCGCACTGATGTGCATGGCCGGGCCTTTCGCGCCTACCCACTGCGCGAACTGGCTGTCGCCTATCGGGATGACCTTCATCAGGAAGTTCTGGCTGAACGCGAAGGCGTCCTTCTCGGTCCCGGTGTGGTGGCTGGCGAAGTTCTGCTCTACCCAGAGGCGCAGCGTCTGCTTGTCCTTCGGGGATTCGATCTTGCTTATCAGCGCGTCGTAAACCTCCCACATCTCGGAGGAGGAGCGGCCCTTGTGCTTCCAGTTGAAGTAGCCGGTGGCTTCGCGCAGGATGGAGTCCATGACCGGGAAGGCCGAGGCGAAGACCACGCCGGTCTCGGCGCCTATGTCGGCCGGGAGCACCCATTTTTCCGGCAGCCAGCCGCCGGTGGTGGTCCGCTTGTAGTAATGGATGAGCGGTATGCCCGCGTCCTTCAGCGCCAGCACGCCGGCCGCTATGGCCATTTCGAAAGTGGCGTCCAGGGCCTTTACGATATTGTTCGGCAGGCCGAATTCCTTCTCTATGTCGAACTGGCCTTTCCGGGCGGAGAGCTTTATGGCCTGGTCTATAGAATCTATCTTCTCTATCCGGTGGTTGCCGTCCGGCGATTTGACCACGCGGATGACGTTCTTCTCTATCTGCTTTTCGCGCCAGTCCCGGGGCAGCGGCTCTATCATGTTGCGCCCGGCCAGGATCTCGTCGATGTTGTGCTCGCGGAACATCTTGCCCCAGGTCCCGGGGGTGCCGACGGCAATGCCGGAGACGGAGATGGGGTTGAAGTTGAAGCCGTACCTCTCGGCCAGCTGCGCCTGCTCGGCCGGCAGGCCGGCCGTCGCGGACTGGGGACTGTCCCCTTTACCGGCGAGCGTAAGCTCGCGGTAGAAGGGGACTGTCCCCGTATTCTGCAGCGCCCAGTCGCGGTAATACGGGTTGAAGAACTTGCCGGCGTCTTCGGGGTGCTTGCCGTCCCACTTCAGCTCGAAGCCCAGCGCCATCATATTGGCCAGCAGGTCGTTCAGCTCGGTGATGCCGCCGCGCTTGGGGTGGTTGGACGCCAGGATGGTCACGTCGGGCCTGTCCTTGAAGGTGGCCGTGGCGAAGGCGCTCAGCACGCGCTTGGGGCCGCACTCTATGAAGGTGCGCACGCCGTCGGCGTACATCCGCTCCAGCTGCTTTATGAATTCCACCGGGCTGGTCATCTGCTCTATCAGCAGGTCGTAGATGGCCTGCTTGTCGGCCGGGAAATAATCCGCGGTCACGTTGGAGAGCAGCGGCACGTTCCAGGAATTTATCGGGATGCCTTCCAGGAACTTGCGGTAGGGTCCCATCGCGGATTCTATGATCTTGGAATGGAAGGCGTGCGAGACCGGTATCTCTCCCGCCTCTACGCCGAGGCCTTTGAACAGCTCTATCGCTTGTTCCACGGCTATTTTTTCTCCGGCTATGACGGTCTGCAGCGGGCAGTTCTTGTTGGCGCAGACCACGTAGCCCTTTATTTTCTTGAGTTCTTTCTCCACCTTGTCGGCGCCCAGCGCCACGGAGGCCATCTTGCCCGGGTCCTTCACCTTTACGTTGGCCATCTCCTTGGCGCGGTTCGTTACGGCCCTGAGGCCGTTCTCCAGCGTGAACACGCCGGCGGCGGTGGCGGCCGCGTATTCGCCCAGGCTGTGGCCTATCACCATATCCGCCTTTATGCCGAACGAGGTCAGCAGGCGGTACATGGCCATGTCGGCGGTCATCACGGCCGGCTGCGTCATCTGCGTCTGCTTGATGGCGGCCTCGCGCTTTTCGAGCTCGGCCTTGGATTCGCCGGGCTTGGACCAGAGCGTGCCGGTCAGCGTGGTGCCGATCATCTTTTCAAGGATGCGGTCGGCTTCGTTGAAGGTTTCCTGCACCACGTCGTACTTGGCGGCCAGGTCGCGCATCATGTCCACGTACTGCGAGCCCTGCCCGGGGAACAGCAGGCCGATCTTCGCGGTATGCCTGGTGCGCTTGAAAGTGTAGAGCCCCTTCAGCTTGAACTGCAGGGTCGGTTTGTGCCAGGTCTCGGGCTTCGCGTCCTTGTTCAGGAGGGCTATCTTTTCCTTCAGGTCGGCCGGGGATTTGGCGACTATGGAAACGCCCCATTCGTCCTGCTTTTTGGCGTTGAGCGGCTGGGCGAAAAAGGACAGCGGGTAGGTCTCGGGCCAGCGGCCGACGGTCGATTCGGAAACTGACCTGGCCAGGTCCATAACGGCCTGCGGCGACGACGCCGTGAAAGTGACGGCTTCGCCCTGTATGCCGGAGAACGGCGTCTTGGGGTTTTCGACGACCTGGGCGGACGCGCGGACCGCCGTCCCGGAGGCCGGGCCGTAGGAGGCGTGGCGCGCCGCTTCGGCCGCCCTCGTTTCCATCGGCTGGTTCTTGCCGTTGTATTCTTCCATCAGCACGTGGAAATTGGCCCCGCCGAACCCGAAAGAAGAGACGTCGGCCCGCCTGAGGCCGTCGGTCTTCCAGGGTTCCGCTTTCGTGATCACCCTGAAAAGGTTCTGGTCTATGCCCGGGTTAAGGTTCACGCAGTTGATGGAGGTGGGCAGGGTCTTGTTATAAAGGGCCAGTGCGGTCTTCACCACGCCCACCGCGCCGGCGGCGGCTTTCGTATGGCCTATCTGCGATTTTATCGCGGTCAGCCCTATCTTCTTGCCGCCTTTAAGGTGGGGCCCGAAAAATTCTTTCAGCGCGCCCACTTCGGCGGCGTCGCCGACGCTGGTGGCCGTGCCGTGGGCTTCCACCAGGTCCACCTCGCCGGGATCGTAGTCCACCTGCGCGAAGGCGTTCTCTATGGCCAGCTTCTGGCCCTTGGGGTTCGGGGCGGTGATGCCCTTGCCCTTGCCGTCGGAGGAGGAGCCGACGGAATTTATCAGCGCGTAGATCCTGTCGCCGTCGCGGACAGCGTCGGAATAGCGTTTAAGGATGTAGACCGCCACGGCCTCGGCCATCACGAAGCCGTTGGCCCGTTCGTCGAAAGCCCAGGAGCCGTCGGCCGAAAGGGCGCCTATCTTGCAGAACTTGACATAGGCGGGGGCGGACATCATCTCGTCCGCGCCGCCGGCCACGGCCATATCGAACTTGCCGGCGCGCAGGCCCAGCACGGCGTAGTCCAGGGCGGCCAAGGAAGAGGCGCAGGCCGCGTCCATCGTCATGTTCGGGCCGGTCATGTTGAAAACATTAGCTATGCGGCCGGCCGTCACGTTGGACAGCTCGCCCGGCATGGTGTCCTCGGTTATCTTGAGGATGTTCTCGTCCACGCTTACTTCGTATTCTTTTATGATGTCATCGCGGTTGGCCTTGGACAGGCCCGAGAAGGTCTTGCCCTTGCGTATGAAATCCTCGTTCAGGAATTTGTAAACCCGCAGGTCGGTGACTTCCTTGCGCATGGCGCCCATCGAGTTGCCCATCACCACGGCGGCCTTCTTCGGGTCGAAGGCTTTCTTGTCGTAGCCGGAATCTTCCAGCGCCATCCTGACGGTCTCTATGGTTATCTGCTGCAGGCGGGAGATCTGGGAGGCGGTCTGCGGCGGTATCTTGTACCTGATGGAATCGAACTTGAAGTCCTTTATGAAGCCGCCTATCTTGGAATAGGTCTTGTCCGGGGCTTTGTGGTCGTCGGAATAATAGAGCTGCCAGTCCCAGCGGTCCTTGGGGACCTCGCTGATGCAGTTCTTTCCGTCCAGTATATTCTGCCAAAACTGTTCTTTATTAGCGGCTTCCGGGGCGGTTATGCCTAAACCGATTATCGCTATCTTTTCGTTGTTCACGATGTCTTACCTCGCTATGGATTTTGCTTGAAAACGACAGGTATCCGTCGACTTCCCGGATTCTGTAGGGATTATTGCATATATAGATTATATTAAATACGGAACGGTCAAACAATCGGCCAAAAGGCCTATATATATACCAGTTTGGCCGCGACCGCCAGGGTGGGATTGGATGTATCGTGAGGAGCAGGAGATATTAATTTTATCGGGGCGAGGAAGTGTGTGGGTTTGGCGCGGGTGACGGGGATTGGCTCGGAAGGCCCTCACGGAGGGAGGAGCTTGCATAGCGCGACGACTGAGTGAGGAGCGGCGCGCACGGTGTGCGCGACCGCGTGCCTGACGAGACAATCCACCGTCGGACCCCGCGCCCGGAAGTTTTCGCTACTCTTCTTTCTTGAACAGGTGGGCGGCGCGGTTGTTGGAGGTGACTATGCCGCGGATCATGGACGAACTGAAGCCGTGGTGCTCCATCTCGTTCAGGCCCTCTATGGTGCAGCCCAGGGGCGTGGTCACCTTGTCTATCTCCCCCTCCGGGTGCCCGTGCCCGCGCAGCAGCAGCGACGCCGCTCCCCGCGCAGTCTGCGCCGCCATCAAGAGCGCCTCTTCCGAATGGAAACCTATCTGTATCCCCCCCTGCGAAGCCGCCCGGATGGAACGCAGGAAAAAAGCTATGCCGCAGCCCGTAAGCGCCGTAGCGGGCAGCATCAGCTCCTCGCTTATCACCACCGTCTTGCCCAGCGCGTCGAAGATCTCCCGCGCCTCCTCCAGCGCCGCCTTGTCCCCCGGCGCCGCGCACAGGCAGGTCATCGCCTCGCGTATGGCTATGGCCGTGTTGGTCATTGCGCGCACTACCCGCGCCTTCTTCCCGGCCCAGCCCGCCACCTGTTCCGTGGTCACGCCTGAAACTATGGAAATAAGTATGTGCCCGCCCTTCAGCGCCGGGCGTATTTCCTTTACCAGACCTTCCGCCTGCTGCGGACCCACGGCGAGTATTATTATGTTCGCGCGCTTCACCGCCGCGCGGTTGTCTGAGGTCACGCCGAATTTTTCCTTTCTGAACGACTCCAGCAGCTCCGCCCGCCGCCGCGTCAGCGTAATGTCGGCCGGGTTCCACCTGCCCGAAGCGGCCAGCCCGCGCGCTATAGAGGAGCCGATGTTGCCGGCGCCCAGTATGGCTATCTTCGCGGCCCTGGATGATTTAAGTTTGGAAGCGTTCATTAAAGATTCTCCTTGGATGACAATATCTTACAAAATCGGCCGCGTCACTACTGCGGGGAAGCGGCGGGCGGCTCGGTCTGCATCCTCAGCAGGTAAAGGACGCCCTTTTGCCGCGACAGCGGGGTGTCGTACTCTATCGTGTCTATCGCGTCGAAGCCCGCCCGGGGGCCGAAAGAAACCATCGCCCCGTACTTGTTGATCTTCTGCCATTCCCACTCGTCTATCATGCTGAGCGGCTTCATGCTTTTCAGGTAGGCCATGTTCTTTTCGTAGTTGAACCACGCGTCGTGGTCGAAGCCGTTGACTATCGCGCCGCGCTCCAGCCCCGCCCTCGGCCTGGCCGAAAGCTCCCACTTGGCCCTGTTCCACTGGAAATAATCCTTCATCCCGGCCCAGCCTGCGCCCGCGACCAGCAGCAGGGCCAGGGCCGCGGCGGGCCTTGAAAACCTGATGTTTTTTGCCGCGATAGCGGCGGCAAGCACGAACCACGGCAGCAGCGTCAGCAGGTAGCGGTCGAAGAACTTGGCGCCGGCCAGCGAAACCCCGAAGTGGAGCACGGCCCCGGCGAAAACGAAACGGACCGCCGCGCCCCCCGCGCGCAGCGAGAAAGCGGAGGCGCCCAGCAGCAGCGCGGCCGAAAAAGCGGACAGCGCCGTAAGGATATACCAGAACGCCCCGCTGGCGAAGAAAGCCGACTGCTTGTCCTGGCTCCCTCCGAGCGTCAGCGTTCCCAGGCCGGTCCTGCCGAAAGTGTTTTCCAGGTAGGGCAGCGGCCCGCTCAGCAGTATGAAGCAGACGAAGGCGGCCAGGGCCCACGGCGTCAGCCTGCTTATTACGACGCGCGCGCGCCCGTGCTTTTTCTCCGCCCGCCGGCCGGCG
>CAZJUL010000101.1:4640-8732 GCA_964549095.1 uncultured Elusimicrobiaceae bacterium | reverse complement strand
TTACCGATATTTCCCCACCGCCATTCCAGCGCCTCACCGGGCCGCAGGACAAGCCGCATGGCGTGGCCGGTATGCGAAGGGTGCTCGCCCCCGCGCGGCCCGTCGTGTACCGCCAGAGAGGCGAACAGTTCGTCCGCCAGCCGGTCGTCGGGCGCCAGTACGCCGTAAGCGTGCGTCCGCTTCATCAGGTCGTGGTCGTCCGCGATTTCGGCCTCGGAGGCGACGGTCTCGTTATCGCGCAGCAGGCAGAGGACATTGGCGTCTCCGTCCAGCAGGCGGAAACCGCCGTCGAATCGCGCTTCCGCGGTGCTGTGTCCCTGCGGGAAACCCCGGCGCGTCTTAAGACCCGCCGCGCGCCAGAGATCCGAGAGCGCCTGCGAGTCTTCGGCGCAGAAAGTGTAACCGTAAACATTCAGGGCTTTTACGGGGTCGAAGGCTTCCGAGCCGCCGGGAGAGGCGTGAAACCGATGGCGGCGCAAAAGATCCCAGACGGCTATCGCCTTGTCTTTTTCCGAAGTCCAGGCGCCGGCGGCCTCCCCGGCGATATGCTCCGCGGTGCGCCAGTCGCGCCGCCCGTTCACGATGACCCACGGGTTGAGGACAGGTTCGTTCCCGGTATTTTCCATCCTGACGGACAGGTTCGGTTCGAATGCCTGCGACCAGGGGTCATAGCCCACCGGCGACCGCGTGTTCACGCCGTCCAGGGTCCCGCCCAGGAGGACAGTGTACTCGCGGCGGCCGGAAACGGCCTCTTCAATATGGGTTTTTGGCTCGGCGCACAGCGCCGCCTGCCCGGAGAGGAGACAGGCCGTGAATATTAGCGGGGACAGGGACATTATACTGAAATTCATAAGGAACGCCGTTCAGCGCCTCCGCCCGCGCGTACCGCGGGCGGTGAAAAATTCTTTTACCAGCGCGGCGGCGGCGCGGATCTCCGGTTCGGGCAGGCAGCCGAAGCTCAGCCTGAGATGGCGCCGGCCGCCCAGGCCGAAGCTTTCACAGGGTACCGTTATCACGCCTTTCTCCTTCAGCAGCCGCACTGCGGCGGCGTGCGGGGACAGCCCGCCCTGCAGCCTCACCATCGCGAACAGCGCGCCCTGCGGCTCGCGCCATTCCAGCCCGGGGGTCCCGGCCAGCCCTGCGCGCAAAGCGTTTTTCCTGTCCTCCAGCCCGGCCAGGTATTCTTTGCCGGGGCGCGGGCGCTCTTTTATCGCTTCTACGGCCAGCAGCTGCCCGGCGTAAGACGCGCAGATCACGGAGGCGTCCTGCACTTTTATCGCCTGCCTGATCACGCGTTTTGGCGCGGCCAGGTAGCCTATGCGCCAGCCCATGAAACCGAGGGACTTGGAAAGGCTGCCGATAGTTATCACAGTGTCTTTAAAGACCGAGGCGGGCCGGAAATGCCGCCCCCTGAACAGGTAATTGTCGTAAACCTCGTCGCTTATCAGGAAAATGCCGCGCTCCGCGCAGAGGGCGGCTATTTTTTCCACCGTCTGTCTGCAAAACACAGCGCCGGTGGGGTTGTTGGGGTTTACCAGCGTGACAGCTTTAGTGCGCCGCGTGAGGGCTGCCCTGAAGGCCGCGAGATCCAGGTCCCAGCCCTCCGCCTCGGCCAGCCTGACCTCCACCTTTTTCCTTGAAAGCAGCTCCACGGCCATGCCGTGGTTGAAATAATACGGCGAGAACAGGACCACTTCGTCGCCGGGATCCGTCACCGACAGCAGCGCGGTAAAGTAAGCGTGGTTGGCGCCCGGGGTAATGATAATTTCGCTGCCCGGGTCGTAGGCCGCGCCGTCTTTCGCCAGGTAGGTTTTCGCTATCAGGGCCTTCAGGGCCGGCAGCCCGGCGTCCGGCGAGTAGGAATTGAGGTCGGCGGAGCGGGACAGCGCCGCAAGCCTGCCGGGCAGGTCCGGAGAAGGCCTTATGTCCGGCACCGCCTGTCCGAGGTTGTAGATTTTTTTGCCGGACGCCCTGACCCGGCCGGCCAGTGCGGTCAGTTCGAAAATGACGGGGCTTTCGACCCGGCTGATGGTTAACATGGTTCCCGCCCCCTGCTTCTCCCCGCTTACACTACCGGCAGCTTTATCCTGATGATGGCGCCGCCGCCGGGGCTGTTGGCAAGCGCCATCTCCCCCCGGTGCTGCTCCATCACCCGGGAGCAGACATAAAGCCCCAGGCCGGTCCCGCCGGACTCTTTCCTGGTCGTGTTGAAGGCCTTGATGCCTTCTTTCAGCAGGGCCGGCGGAAAGCCGGGCCCGTTGTCGGCTATCTCCAGCTCGATATAATTCCCCGCCAGCGCGGCTGAGACCGTAATTTTTCCCCGTTCGGGGACGAAAGAAAGAGAGTTCGCCAGCATGTTGACAAAAGCCCGCCGCATGTGGACCGTGCTGATGTTAAGGTCCGGCAGGTCGTCCGGGAAGGCCAGCGTGACGGACGCGCTTTTCGTCTTTATGGTGTAATCCAGCAGCAGCACGGCGCTTTCAGCTATGCTTTTAAGGGACCCGGGCTGGAACTTGTATTCCTGGCCGCGCACTATGTCGAGCGCGTCGGACAGGATGCTCTTGGCGTACCTGGCGGCCTTGATGATGCGGGCCAAATCCTTCTTTTCGGCCTTCTCGTCGTCGTGCGCTATCTGGGCGCTTAAAAGGATGACCGAAACTGAATTCCCCAGGTCGTGCATTATCCCGCCCATCAGTTCCCCCAGCTCGCCGGCGGAGGCGGTTTGCGCTATCGCGGTATCCTTTTCGGACAGCTCTTTGGCCAGCTGCTCCACTTCGTGCCGCTTCGCTAAAAGGTTCTTCTCAGCCGCTTTTTTAGACGCGGCCGTGCGGTACACTACCGCCGCCGAAAGCCCGAAGACGCAAATTTTCACAAAGATGCCCATCACCTGCACCAGGTCGGAAGGGTCCACCGGCCAGGCCAGCAGAAAGACCGCCAGCGAACACAGGAAAAGCACCCCTGCGACGTCCGTGAAACTGACCAGCAGCGCGGAAGCGAATATGGGCAGCAGGTACAGGATCCAGAAGTAGGAGTCCCCCCGGCCGGAATAATAAAGTATGCCGCTTATGACCCAGATATTGGCCAGCAGCACCGCGTCGATTATCCAGAGATTGACGGAAGCGCGCCTGTGCAGCAGCCGGTTGAAGATGAAGTTGGAGCCCAGGAGCAGCACGAAGTAATAAAGCGCGTCCGGGTAGACTATCAGGGGGTTGCGCCTGTAAAAATAGGCGATGGCTATCATGAAGACCGAGAACGCCGTCTCGTAGGAATTGCGGGAAAAATGGGTGACCTGCTCCCGCTGGAAAGATCTTAAAAAGCCCTTCATATATAAAAATATAGCATTTTCCCGCCCCGGTTAACGCGGGCCAGTATGGTATAATTAGTCCATGAGCGAGGGGATAAAAGAGGTCAAGTTCCTTAAATTCGACAAGGCGCAGCTTTTCAGCTTTTTCTTTTTCGGCATCCTGCTGTTCCTGCTCTACCAGCTCCTGCGCATACTTTCCCCTTTCATAAACGCCATCATGCTGGCGGGCGCGCTGGCCCTGATCTTTTATCCCGTCCACCTCTGGTTCAAGCGCAAGCTGAACGACAACAACAACGCGGCGGCCGTCCTCACCACCGGGGCGGCGGTATTGACCGTGGTGCTGCCCATGCTGGTCTTCGGCTGGCTGCTCTTCAAGGAATCCAAGGAGTTCTACCCCAAAACGACCCAGTGGCTGGCCGCCATGTCCCAGAACGGGTTCGAACTGGGCCTGCCCCCGCAGCTGAAGGAAGTCTGGAACATAGACGTCGGGGACATCATACTGGGCAACCTGAAGGACATCCAGGAAACCATAATGAAATCCGGCGGCAGGATCTTCCGGAACATCTTTTTCTTCATCGTCAATTTCCTGGTGATGATAGTGACGCTTTTCGTGTTCTTCCGCGACGGCGACCGCCTGCTGCACTGGCTGATAGACACCGTCCCGATGGACCGGGAGCACAAATCCCGCATAGCCACCCACCTCTACATCACCACCATCGCGGTGGTGCGCGGCATCCTGCTGACGGCGGTAGTGCAGGGCGCCGCGGCCGCCCTGGGCTATTTCCTGG
>CAZJUL010000101.1:0-4630 GCA_964549095.1 uncultured Elusimicrobiaceae bacterium | reverse complement strand
TTCTTTCGCGGCGCTGATCCCTTTCGTCGGGACAAGCCTGGTCTGGCTGCCCCTGGGCGTGGCGATGATCTACGTCAACGGCTTCAAGACGGGGCTTTTCGTGCTGCTGTGGGGTCTGCTGGTGGTAGGGCTGCTGGACAATATTTTAAGGCCGCTGCTGATAAGCCGGCGGGCCAAGCTGCCGGTCTTCCTGCTCTTCCTGGGCATTTTAGGCGGTATGAAGGTATACGGGCCCATCGGCATCTTCCTGGGCCCGCTGCTGATCTCCTGCGTGCTGCTCTTCCTGCAGATCTACCGGGAGGCGAAGAACCTGCCGGCCAAGAACGAAGTCCCCCCTGCCCCCAGCGCGTAGCTCCTTCCGGCTTTCAGCATTGGGGACAGACCTTGACTATTGTCCTTTAGATCCTGTCTTTAGGCGCGGTCGGCAGAAATGCGTCAGCCCCTCATATACCAAGAGTCAAGGTCTATCCCCGTACTTAATTCACGTTAATTTTTAGCTTCTGAAACGGCGCAGAGCGCCCGTATGGAGCAGGCCGCGCAGTTGCCCTTGCGGGACAGGTCCAGCGCGAGTATTTTTTCCCCGGTGTCCCTCAGGAGGGCCAGCAGGGCGTCCGCCGAGGCGGGATCGTAGGGCACTGAGATCTTTTCACCTTTGACCAGCAGGAACCAGGCGACCGAGCGCGCCTCCAGGCCGAAGGCTTTCTGCACGGCCAGGGCGTAGATGGCCAGCTGGAGGTCTTTCTTCAGGTCGCCGGCCGTCCTGTCCTCGAAGCCCATTTTATAATCTATCACCTCGCAGCCGCCCGGCACGCGGTCCACGCGGTCGATGGTGCCGCGGATGCGCCACCGCTCGAACTCGAATTCGAACTCCCTTTCGGTGAAGAGCGTCTCCCGCCGGTCCGCGGCGGCGTCCGCCTTCCAGTAGTTCTCGAGTATCTTCCTGCCGAGGTTGTAGAATTCCATGCTCTGCTGGGGCGTCCCGTAGCCGCCGTGGTGCCAGCCCTCGTCGTAATAGAGGATAAGGCCGTCCAGCCCGCCGCCCTGCGAGTGGAAGCGGTGCAGGGCGCGGTGCACGGATATGCCCAGCGCCGAGAAGGGCGAATGCGGGGTGAACTTCCGGTCTATGTAGCAGTATTTGTAAAGGTGGGGGCAGTCGAGCCAGGCTTTTACCTTGGTGTAGTTCAGTTCAAGGGGGTCGAAGATCATCCGGGAGTCCCCGGCTCCGCTTTGCGGATAAAATCCACCAGGGTGTCGCCGTACTTTACCTGCCTGACCTTCCGGAGGGCCGGCGGGATATCGATCTTTTCCGTCTTGTGGTGCTGGGCGACCACCAGGCAGCCGGGCCCCATTATGCCGCCCTCGTCTATGAGCGCCAGAGTGCGGGCGGTGTAGGACAGCGGCAGGTTATCCTCGTCGCGGTAGGGCGGGCTGAGGAAGATGATGTCGTAGCCCTTGTAATCGGCGTAATGCTCCAGCCATTTGAGCCCGGTCAGGATGTCCGCCTTCAGCGCTTTGGCGTTCTCCTGGAAACCGAGGCTGGCGATGTTCTTTTCTATGGTCTTCAGGCAGATGCCGGCCTTTTCCACGAAAACCACGGAGGCGGCTCCGCGCGACAGCGCCTCCAGGCCGACCGCCCCTATGCCCGCGTAGAGGTCCAGGAAGGTCGAGCCCGTCACGTAAGGGCGCAGCATATCGAAGACCGACTGCCTGATGCGGCCCGAGATGGGCTTGACGTGCACGTCTTTTGAGACGGAGAAGATGGTCCTTCCTTTCCTTGAGCCGGCTATTATCCTCATATAAAGAGTTAGTTTTCCTTAAACCTTTCGGCAACAAATCGTTAATCCCAAAAAATATATAATGTATTATAGAATAATTGCGGGGACCGCTGTATTTTAGTTTCGCTTTAAGGCTCCGCCCCCCGCTCCCGGAAACTATGGATAATCCAGACATCATTGTGGTTGACGACGATCCGATGGTAGGCGAGCTTTCGCGCGACCTTCTGACCGACGAGGGCTACAACGTCCTCCTGGTGCAGGATTCCATGGAGGCCCTCCCCACCATCAGGGCCCACAGGCCCAGGCTCATCATAAGCGACATCATGATGCCCGGCCTCTCGGGGATGGACATCTGCAAGATGGTGAAGTCCGACCCGGACCTCAAGAACATAAAGATCATCATCGTTTCGGGCAAATCCTACCAGGTGGAAAAGCAGCGCGCCTTCCAGTTCGGCGCGGACTTTTTCCTGCAGAAGCCCTATAACGTGGAAACTTTTTCCCAGACCGTGAAAAGCATCCTGGACGGCGCCGGCGGCGGCGCCCCCCCTCCGGCTGCCCCTCCCAGGCTGGACATCATACAGGAAGAGACCGGCCCCATACAGACCAGCGACCTCACCGACAACCAGCTCAGGGTCACCGTCTGGGGCGGCCGCGGCCTGAGCTCGCTGATCCCCAACACCGCCTCGCGCTACGGCCGCCAGACCTCCTGCGTGTCCGTGGAGACCAGGACCAGCCTGTTCATCTTCGACGCCGGCACCGGCATAGTGCAGCTGGGGCGGGAGATCGCGGCCAGGAAGAACTACTACAAGGACATCTGGATCTTCATCACCCATTTCCACCAGGACCACATAATGGGCCTCGGCAACTTCCTGCCGATAGACGACCCCAACACCTCCATACACATCATCGGCGCTAACGACCCGGAAAAGAGCCTGAAAGAAGTCGTGCAGTCCACCTTTTACAGCTCGTTCGCGCTGACCAAGCGCATCCCCCGCGCCAAGGTGGACATCTACGAGGTGCTGGAGGATAATTACGAGCTGATGCCCGGCGTGAAGCTGTCGACGATGTACGCGAACCACCCCACCAGCACCATGATCTACGGCCTGGAGATACTCGGCAAGAAGCTGATCTACGCGCCCGACTCGGAGATCTGGGGCGACGCCACCGCGTTCCAGGATTACGACGAGAAGCTGGCGGTCTTCGTGAAGAACGCCGACATCTTCATGCACGACTGCGTGCATTCGGACAAGGACTACGAGACCTACAAGAAGGAAGGCCATTCCGGCCTCTCGGTAGTGGTTGATTTTTCAGCTGAAAAGGCGCAGGCCCGCGAGCTGGTACTCTTCCACCTGAACCCCGGCTATACCGACGAACAGCTGGACGCGATGCTCTCGGACGCCCAGGCGCGCGTCCAGGCCAAGGGCTTCCCCCTCACCGTGCACATGGCCGTGGAATCCAAGAATTTCCTATTAGAAGGCCATCCGTAGAGAAGCGAACGGCAAAAAGAAAAACCCGGGACCCTGTCCCGGGTTTTTCTTTTCTTTGTCTGCTGTTCGCTTAGCTGTGCCCCTGGGTGGTGGTGACGTCGCGCTCGGGGATGGTGCCGTAGCTGTTCTCGTAGCGCTTGATGTTACCCTGCAGCGCCGCGAGGAAGCGCTTGGTGTGCACGGGGCTTGAGATGATGCGGGCCCGCAGCTTGGCCTTGGGCTGGTTCGGCTGCAGGAACAGGAAATCGAATATGAACTCGGTTTCGCTGTGCGTTACGCCGGCGAGGTTCGCGTAAAGCCCCTGGGCGGTGTTGTCGTCCATCTCTACCTGCAGCTGTATAGGCTTGTTCCCGTCCTGTTTGTTCTCAGACATGACACGGACCTCCTTGACGTTCTTGCTCCACTTGACGTATTCCCGTTTTTTCTTCTGAAATTTAAAAGGCGTCACGGCCCCTATACGATATAATTTTCTTCCCGTCCCGCGCAATACTTTGGGCGAAAAAAACCGTCCCCCCAGGGCTGGGGGTACGGTAAATATGGAAGCGGTTTACGCTTTCTGGGGAGCGCCGAGCTTGGTCACCTTGACGGCCTTGGGGCCTTTGTCGGTGCTCTCGATCTCGAACTCAACTTCCTGGTTCTCGGCGAGGGTCTTGAAGCCTTCGCCCTGGATGGAAGAGTGATGCACGAAGAGTTCCTTGGAACCGTCTTCGGGGACTATGAAACCGAAGCCCTTCTTGTCGTTGAACCACTTCACTTTACCTTTTGCCATTTGTAGATATACCTCTCTTTTGACGTTGCTACGAGGCGGCGAAAAGCCGCCGCCGATTTTTATTATACCATAAAGTTGAACGGGCGGGGGACAGTCCCCGTTCCTTTTAGCCCTCGTTCCACTTGATGAAGCACGGCATGTACGGGTTCACCAGGTCAGGGTGCCTGGGCACCACGCGCACGGCAAAATCGTGCCGGCCGCTCTTCATGCAGGCCGCCTCGCCCTTGTACATGAAGACGTCGCCGAGCTTGGATTCCTGGACCATCGAAACGGCCTTGCCTTCTTCAAAAGCGGTCTCCCCCCCGGCCGTGCCCACGTACAGCTGCACGTCCACGTCCTCCGGCGAGAGGTCGCCCAGCCAGACGGTGGCGCGGATCGGCAGCCTGGCGCCGGCGCGTATCTCCATCTCGGGCTTGAAGGTGTCCAGCACGGCGCGGACGCGCGGCCAGTTATCCTCCAGCTTTTTCCTGAAGGCCGAAAGTTCCAGCACCCGCCCGTTGTCCGCCAGTTTCGCGCCGGCGCGGTGCGCGTGCACGTAGAATTTGTCGTAGTATTCGCGCAGCATCCGGTTGGTGTTGAAGTGCGGCACCAGCTTCTGC
>CAZJUL010000100.1:0-8821 GCA_964549095.1 uncultured Elusimicrobiaceae bacterium | reverse complement strand
CTCGCCTCCTCACTCGGGCTCGGCGCTACGCAAGCCTCGCCCTCGCGACGGCCTTTCTCGCCAAATCCGCCGCCACCCGCTCCAAGTAATAACTACCCCTGGAATCACCGTTCGGGGAATGCGCCGCCGCCCCGGAACCCTGTAAATTAAAAACAGTATTGGCAAAACGGGCGAGTTGTTGTTAAACTATATTATCATGATAGAGAGATTACCTAAAGTGGAACTGCATGTGCATAGCGACGGGGTTCTGGACCGGCGCATGTTCGACGATCTGGCGGCCGGCGGCTGCGCCCTGCCGATCAGCAAAGAGGTTTTCGAATCTTTATGCCCGGTGAAGGACAAGAAAGACTGGCTTACCCGCTATATAGCCCAGGTGTACCCGCTCCTTGTTCCCGGCGAAGTCTGGCAGTCCCGGCTTGTCTCCCGCTATATCGGGAGGGCCTTCGAGCAGAACGTCTCCTACCTTGAAATAATGGTTTCGGGACTGCTCTTTACCCGGGACGAGGACGAAAAAAGGGCCGTCGCCGCGTACCAGCTCCTGCGCCGCGAGGCCGAGCGGGCGGCGAGGGGGAAGGTGAAAGTGGAATTCCTGGCCCCCATTGTAAGGGGGCCGCGCGAAAAAATGGAAGCCCAAGCCGCGCGGGTACTGACCCTGCACCAGGAGAAGCTGATCTGCGGCGTGTTCGTGGCCGGCGAAGAGGACGTGTGCGACATCGCCTCCATAAAGGACCTGATGGAGAAGTTCAAGGCCAGCGGCATGGGGATAGAGATACACGCCGGAGAATGGGGCGGCCCGGACTCCGTGCGCGACGCGCTTGAGAACGGCAAGCCGGACCGGCTGGGGCACGCGATAGCCGCTTTCGCCGAAACGGAGCTGATAGACATCATACAGCAGGAGAACGTCCACCTGGAATTCTGCCCCACCAGCAACCTCGTTTACGGCGCGGTGAAGCGGCTGGAAGACCACCCCCTGCGGAGGGCTCGCGACCTGGGCCTGAATTTCTCCATCAACACCGACGTCCCGGGCCCGCTGGATTTCACGCTCAACGACGAATTCGGGATCGCCGAGTCGCATTTCGGCTTTTCAAGAACGGATTTCGAGATCGTGTTCGAAAACGCCATGCGGTCCCGGTTCGAAGGCCGTTAAGGACCTATGATAGCAACGGAACTTTCCCGCGCTGCCCGGCAGTTCCCTTCCGGGGCGCTGTTCAAAGCCCTGAAATTCTTAAAACGGAAAAACCTTTCCGCGCTGCCCGACGGCAAGGTTGAGATAGACGGGGACAGGGCCTTCGCGCTAGTCCAGCGCTACGCCACCGCTCCCGCGGCCCGGACCAAGTTCGAATATCACAGGAAATATATTGACGTGCAGTATATAGCGGCCGGGGAAGAAGTGATAGGCTGGGCCCCGGCCTGCCGGCTGAAAGTTTCGGCGCCCTATAAGGCGGACAAGGACGCCTGTTTCGGCTCGGTGCGCAAGGGCGCGTGGACGCCAGTGCTGCTGCGCGCCGGAGAGCTGGCGGTGTTCTGGCCGGAAGACGCCCACGCACCAAAACTGTCCGCCGGGCAGCCCTCGCGGGTAATGAAAATAGTGGTCAAGCTCGCGGCCGATCATGGTTGAAATAGAACAGGGGCCGCTGAGGCCGCCCAGCGAGGCGCGCAGCCTGCTCATAAGGCTGGTGCGCAACTGCCCCTGGAACAAGTGCCTGTTCTGTCCCGCCTACAAGGGGGAAAAGTTCTCGCTCCGCTGCGAAAAAGAGATACTGGCCGAGATCGCCCTGCTGGCCGCCGAGCCCGGCGCGGAAGCGGTAAGGACCGTCTTCCTGCAGGACGCCGACGCGCTCATAATGCCCGCCGAAACGCTGGCCGCCGTCCTGCGCGCCGTGCGCCGCGCCTTCCCCGGACTTGAGCGCGTAACGGCCTACGCCAGGAGCGCCACCCTCTGCCTCCGCGAAGTCGGCGCCCTTAAAGTCCTGAAAGAGGCCGGGCTCACCCGCATACATGTCGGCGTGGAATCCGGCTCGGACGAAACGCTGGCGTTCGTGAAAAAAGGCGTCACCGCGGCCGGGCAGCTCGAGGGCTGCGCCCGCGTGAAGGCCGCCGGGCTGGAGCTCTGCTGCTATGTAATGCCAGGCCTGGGCGGCCGGCGGCTGTCCGGGCGGCACGCTGTAGAGACCGGGCGGCTGATAGCGCAGATAGAGCCAGACCACCTGCGCCTGCGCACCTGCTTTGTGCTGGAAGGCACCCCGCTGGCGGCGGAGCTGGCCGCGGGCCGTTTCGAGCCGCTGGGCGAAGAAGAGATAGTCCGCGAACTCCGCACTTTCCTCAGCGAACTCTCGAAAACCCGGACAGAGCTTATCAGCGACCACAGGATAAACCTGCTTTTCGAGCTGCAGGGCAGCCTGCCCCGCGACCACGCCCGGCTGCTCGCCATCATAGACCGATTTCTGGCCCTGGGTCCGGAGGATAAGGATCTCTTCATAGCCGGCCGCCGGCTGGGCCTCATCCGGAGCATGGACGACCTGTACAAGCCCGGCGCGCTGGACCTGATAAAGCAATACAAGCACCAGTACGTTCCCGCTAACCCGGTCCCGCGTGGGCTGCTGTTCTGAATCCATTCCTGGTACATTGATAAGCCAGGAAGTGATAAGGTTGGAGCGGGTGGCGGCGGAGATGGCGAGGAAGGCCGTCGTGAGGGGCGAGCTTGCGTAAGCGCGAGCCCCGAATGAGGAGGCGAGCAACGGTGTTGCGAGCCGTGCCTGACGAGCCATTCCGCCGACAGGACCCGCGAACCCAGTTCCAAAGTCCTTTCCCGCGCTCTCCCAAATTAGATACCATTTCAGTATGAACGCCGTTCTTGTCGACAAGCTGGTAAAAAAATATAAAGATTTCGAAGCCGTGCGCGGCGTGGATTTTTCCGTGGAAAAAGGCGAGATCTTCGCCCTGGTCGGCCCCAACGGCGCCGGTAAATCCACCATCCTGAAGACCATAGCCACCCTGCTGACCCCCACGGCCGGCCGGGCGTCGGTCTTCGGGCTGGATGTAGTCAGCGACGCCGGCGGCGTCAGGGAAA
Organism: uncultured Elusimicrobiaceae bacterium; assembly: GCA_964549095.1. Taxonomy (GTDB): domain Bacteria; phylum Elusimicrobiota; class Elusimicrobia; order Elusimicrobiales; family UBA9959; genus JAHJSU01. Next base: position 5,751 of record CAZJUL010000100.1, on the reverse strand, counting down.
TAATAAGCTACCTCCCCGAAGAGGCGGGCGCCTACAAGAACCTCACCGGCGCCGAGTACCTGGATTTCATGGCCGCCGTCTTCCTGCGCGACAGCGCCCAGGCGGAGGCCGCCGTCCGCTACGGCGCGGAGCTTTCCGGCCTGAAGGACAGGCTTAAGGAAAAAGTGAAGACCTACAGCAAGGGCATGACGCGCAAGCTGCTGCTCTCGCGGGCCGTGATGATAAGGCCGAAGCTGGCCATCCTGGACGAGCCCACCAGCGGCCTGGACATAATCAACGCCTACGAGATAAGGCGGACCATAAAACAGCTCGCCGCCGAAGGCATGAGCTTCGTCATCTCCAGCCACAATATGCTGGAGATAGAGTTCCTTTCCGACAGGATAGCCATGATGAACAGCGGCGCCGTGCTGGCCTGCGACACCCCCGCGGCGCTCAAGAGCCGCTTCGCGGGGGCCAACCTGGAAGAGGTCTTTATAAAACTGGTCGGCGCGCCCGGAGGCGGAAAATGAGGATCTTCCTGCTCCTGGTCAAGAAAGAGATAAAAGAGCTGGTCACCAGGCAGCTGATAATTTCCATCGCGGCGATGCTCTTCATCTTCCACATCATAGGCAAGTTCACCGGCGAACAGGCCCGCGCGTCTTCCGCGCGCAGCAGGATAGTGGTGGCCGACCTGGACCGCTCGGAGCTGTCAGCGGCCCTGTCCGCCTCGCTCGAAAAGAACGGCTACCGGGTGGAACGCGCGCAGCTCTCCGGCCCGGAAGAGGCGCTTGCCTCGCCGGCATACGCCGAGGACGCCCTTTTCCTGGTGCTGCCGGCCGGAATGCAGAAAGCCGTGGACGCCGGGACCAGGCCGGAGGTGGCCTTCTACGCCCGGTTCAGGAAAGCCCTGTCCGGCATGGACGCGGCTATGTCCGCCTCCAGGATGGGCAAGATAAAAGCGCGGGTGAACGACGTGCTCAGCGACTACGCCATCAAAATAAGGGCGCCGGCCGCCGACCCCGCTTTCCTCAAGTACCCGGCGGAGGCGGCGGAGTTCGTGGTGCTCGGCGGCTCCGTGGCGCGGATCTCCGTGGCGCAGGTGGCTGCCTTCGCCCAGTCGCAGACCTATTTTTTTCCGATAGCGGTGTTTTTTATCGTGGTGATCGCGGCGCAGATGGTGATGACGGCCGTGGCCAGCGAAAAGGAGAACAAGACGCTGGAAACCCTGCTCAGCTCGCCGGTGGACAGGCGCCTGCTGGTGATCTCCAAGCTCTCGGCCTCCGTCTGCATCGCCTTGATGTTCTCCGGGGCGTATATGCTGGGGATGCGCTCCTTCATGTCCGGGATAACCGGCGCGGCGGGCCTGTCCACGGCCTCGCCCGCCACCGCCGCGCTGGAGAAGCTGGGCATGCTTATCAGTCCGCAGGGCTACCTGCTCATCGGCCTTTCCGTGCTCTTCTGCATACTCTGCGCGCTGGCCATCGCCTTCATACTGGGCGCGCTTTCCGAAGACGTGAAGAGCATTCAGGCCATGATGACGCCGCTGATGATGATGCTGATGCTCTCCTACCTGCTGCCGCTTTTCGTGGACCTGCCCTCCGCTTCCCTCGGGGTGCGGCTGCTGCTTTACGCCATACCCTTCACGCACGCCTTCATAGCCCCGCAGAATATTATGTCCGGCGATGTGGCGGGCGTATGGTGGGGGATAGCGTACCAGGCGGCGGTGTTCCTGGTGTTCGTGACCGCGGCGGGCAAACTGTTCTCGGGGGAATCCCTGCTCACGCTGAAGCTGCGCTTCGGCGGCAGCAAACTACAGAGGTCAAACAATGGCTGAAAACAAACCGGACAAGATAATCTATTCGATGATAGGCGTCAGCAAGTATTACGATAAGAAGGCCGTGCTGAAGGATATCTACCTTTCCTATTTTTACGGCGCCAAGATAGGCGTGCTGGGCCTGAACGGCTCGGGCAAGAGCTCGCTGCTGAGGATACTGGCCGGTACGGACCCTGATTTCAAGGGCGAGACGGTGCTCTCGCCCGGCCACACGGTGGGCCTGCTGGAGCAGGAGCCGAAGCTGGACGAGACCAAGACCGTGCGGCAGGTGGCGGAAGAAGGGATGCCCGAGGCCATAGCCGCGCTGAAGGAATATAACGAGATCAACGACAAGATGGCCGAGCCGATGAGCGACGCCGCGATGAACGCGCTGATAGAGCGCCAATCCAAGGTGCAGGAGAAGATAGACGCGCTGAACGCCTGGGACATAGATTCGCGCCTCGAGATGGCTATGGACGCGCTGGGCTGCCCGGCCCCGGACACGCTGGTGTCGGTTATCTCGGGCGGCGAGAAGCGCCGCGTGGCGCTGTGCCGGCTGCTGCTGCAGAAGCCGGACATCCTGCTGCTGGACGAGCCCACCAACCACCTGGACGCCGAGTCGGTGGCCTGGCTGGAGCATCACCTGAAGGAATACGAAGGCACCGTGATAGCCGTGACGCACGACCGCTATTTCCTGGACAACGTGGCCGGCTGGATCCTGGAGCTGGACCGCGGGCACGGCATCCCGTGGAAGGGCAACTATTCTTCCTGGCTGGAACAGAAAGAGGAGCGCCTGCGCCAGGAGGAGAAGACCGAGAGCGACAGGCAGAAGACCTTGAAGCGCGAGCTGGAATGGATAAGGATGAGCCCGAAGGCCCGGCAGTCCAAGGGCAAGGCGCGCGTGACGGCCTACGAGCACCTGCTGGAGCAGAACAACGAGCAGCTGGTGAAGGAGCTGGAGATCTTCATTCCGCCGGGGCCGCGGCTGGGTTCGGTGGTCATCGAGGCGAAGAACGTGACGAAGGCCTACGGGGACAAGATATTGATGGAAAACCTGAATTTCTCGCTGCCGCCGGGCGGCATAGTGGGGATAATCGGGCCGAACGGCGCCGGCAAGACCACTCTTTTCAGGATGATCACCGGGGCCGAGAAGCCGGACTCGGGAGAGTTCAAGGTGGGGGAAACGGTGAAGCTGGCCTACGCCGACCAATCGCGGTCCACGCTGGACCCGGACAAGAACGTCTGGGAGGTGCTCTCGGGCGGGATGGACACGGTGAAGCTGGGCAAGGTGGAAGTGAATTCGCGCGCCTACGTTGCGCGGTTCAATTTCATGGGTCCGGACCAGCAGAAGAAGGTGTCGGCGCTGTCGGGCGGGGAGCGCAACAGGGCGCACATGGCGGTGATGCTCAAAGAGGGCGGCAATGTGCTGCTGCTGGACGAGCCCACCAACGACCTGGACGTGAACACCATGCGGGCGCTGGAGACGGCGCTGGAGAATTTCGCGGGCTGCGCGGTGGTTATAAGCCACGACCGCTGGTTCCTGGACAGGATAGCGACGCATATCATGGCTTTCGAGGGCGACAGCCGCGTGGTCTGGTTCGAGGGGAACTTCTCGGACTACGAAGAGGACCGCCGCAAGCGCCTGGGCGCCGAGGCCGAAGTCCCGCACCGCATCAAGTACCGCAAACTCACGCGGTCATAAGAGGAAAAGGGGACGCTGATGACTAAATGACTATTTATCCACAGAGAGGAGGCAACGCCGGCAATTAGTCATTTAGTCATCAACGTCCCCATTATAAAAAAGCGTCCGAAGGGTCGGACGCTTTTTTATCGCCTGCCGGGTTATTTTATGTCGAGGCTGGTTTTAAGGATCTCAACGGCCTTTTCGGCGTTGGAGACGTTGATCAGCATGCGGGACGACTTGCCGCCCAGGGCGGTGCCGTAGACGGTGGTGATGTTGATGCCGTGGTCGGCCAGGGTCTTGGAGAGGCGCAGCAGTTCGCCGGGCTTGTCGGAGAGTTCGAGCGAGATCATCGGGGTGTCCACGGTGGTGAACCCGGCGCTGGTCAGGATGTAGCTTATCTTCTTGTCGGTGTCCACGGTCACGCGCACCACGCCCGAGTCGTCGCGTATCTCGGAGGCTATGCCGATGATGTTGACGCCTTCGTTGGCGAAGAGCTCGATGAAGCGGCACAGCGCGCCCGGCACGTTGGGCAGGAAAACCGTATATTGCCTGACAATTTTTATCGACATATATTCTCCAGGCCGTCCCCTCCGGCCATAACCTAATTTAATAATTTTTCCCCGGCATTAGCAACAGATATGTTGGCGGGGCGCTTTTTTATATAATTGGGAACGGAAGGGAAAACCATATGAAAACAATGAGAACCGGATTTTTGACGCTGTTCGCGGCCTGCCTGCTGTCCGCCCTGCCGCTTTCGGCCGGCGGGTTCAGGATGAACTGGTCGGAAGTGGAAGTGCTGCTGGACAAGGACGGCAAGGCGCAGGTTTCCTACACCGTCCGCTGGACCGCTACCGGCGGCCAGCTGCACGGCTTCTACTTCGAGGGCTTCCAGGAAACCCCGGTCTTCGACACGGCGCGCGCGCACGCGCTGGATGCGGCCGGCAACAGGTACCCGCTGGAGATAAAGAGGCTTTCCGACAAGAAATACGACATCATCCTGGCGGACGGCCGCGCCTTCACGAACGGCGAACTCACCTATTTCTTCAGGTACGCGGCGGACCTGGAGGCCTCCGGCAACGTGACGCAGACCATGTCGGGCGACAAGCGCCTGACGGTCTTCAACTGGTCGCCGGTGCAGTGGGAGGACCCGCTTGACCACCAGGCCGTGGTGGTGCGCTTCCCGCTGACCGCGCCGGCCGGCGGGCCGGACGAGACCTTCCTGCAGAAGACCGGCTTCATGACCGAGAAGTTCGTGAACGAGCGGTATATGATAGATTACCCGGGGGTAAAGAACCCCGCGGGCGAGAATATCTTCAGCGCGCGGTTCTTCAGGAAAAACCTGTCCGCCAAGTACCATTTCCAGATACAGGTATACCTCGGCGGGGAGGCGTTCGCGCTGAAGACCATGGCCTACGGGAATTTGCTGAAGGGCCCGCCGCAGAAGACGCAGTATATGCCCGCGCAGGAAAAGCATTATCTTAACCGCTATTTCCCCGGCGGAATGCTGGCTTCCCTGCCGGTAAGCCGCGGCGAGACCGTGTTCCTGGTGCTGCTGCTCGGCGGCCTGTTCTGCGTGGTGCCTTTCTTCATAATGACCGTGAAACAGAATTCAATGCTGACGGCGCAGGCCGGCATCGGCGCGGTCAACTGGGAGGGGAACGAATGGGTGCCCCCCAAGGTGCAGGTCGGCACATTCAGGAAACCCGGCAAGGTGGCCTCTAACCTGACGCCCATAGAGGTGGGCGTGCTGGTGGGCATGCCCATAGCCGAGCTGCTGTCGCTGATACTGGCCAATATGGAGCGCAAAGGCCTGCTGACCGTTCAAAGCTCCGAGCCGCTGAACATAAAGCGCGCGCCATATATCAATACCAGCAACGACGCGTATGAGACCGTGCTGCTGAACGCGGTCCGGCCCGACGGGACTCTTGAGACCGGGGCGATGAACGAGACCGTCAAGACCATCTCTACCGGCCTGGAGCAGAAGATGTGGGACTGCGACCTGGCGGCCACGAAGGAGTATTACCAGAAGCGGCTGGAAAAATACAGCCCGGGCGCCGCCGAGACGGACGCGGACTTTTACTGGGGCGGCTACCGCCGCCGCTACCATCACTATCAAAGCCCGGTGTATAACCGCGCCGACGCTGCGCTGAAGGACATCACCGCGAAAACCCCGGAGCTGAACGCCTCGTTCGATAATTTCAGGACCACGCAGGCCTGTTACGAGGGGGCTTTCAACCAGAGCGTCTGCCACGACGCCTGCCATTCGGCCTGCCAC
>CAZJUL010000099.1:700-8903 GCA_964549095.1 uncultured Elusimicrobiaceae bacterium | reverse complement strand
GCGAAAGCCGGACAGAAACTGAAGAAGACCGGCAAATTCGCGGTGGTGAGGTGAGGAATTTATGAAAAACATCTTACTCTTTTCACTTCTGATAAACTTCACCAATCCGGCCGCCGCACTGGAATCCGGCGCGCAGTTCCTAAAGATAGACACGGACGCAAGGGCCGTATCAATGGGCGCGGCCTATACGGCCCTGGCTTCCGGCGTGGAGTCCCTGGCCTATAACCCGGCCGGACTTTCCGCAGTCAAAGGCGTGGAGCTGGGCTTCAGCCACACCAACTGGCTGATGGACACTATGCACGACTTCATAGGCGTGGCCATGCCTTTAAAAGGAAAACCGGTGGCGGTAGGCCTTGGCCTGACCCGGCTTTCAAACGGTTCAATGGACGCCCGCAACGCCGACCGCAGCGCCGGGGGGAATTTCAGCTCTTATGACCAGGCGGTGACAGTGGGCTTGGCTGGGATGATGGGGAAAGTCAGGATGGGGCTGAACATGAAATACATAGAAAGCTCCATAGCCGGCATAACAGCCAGGGCCGGTGCGGTGGACATAGGTTTCAGCAGGGCGCTGAACGCCCTGCCCGTCGGTATCGGCCTTTCCGTGCAGAACCTGGGTACGCAGATGAAATATATCAGCCAGAAGGATCCGCTGCCATTAACCATCGCCGCCGGGCTAGTGTTCAGCGTGATCCCCGGCGTTAACCTGGCCTTGGACGTTAAACGCCTGGTCTACGACAAGCAGACCGGCGTAAGCTTCGGTACCGAGTACGCTCTGCTTTCGGGCGTAGCCCTGCGGGCAGGCTACCTGAGCGGGAGCAGCGCCGCGGCCATCAACAACACCGGCTTCAGCGCGGGCGCGGGCCTTAACTTCTGGAACACCCGGCTGGATTACGCCGTAACGCCCTACGGGGACCTGGGAAACACGCAGAAGATAACACTCAAGAAAAAGTTTTAATTCACAAACACGATCGATAATGACCCGCATTGCCGCTTCATAATAATATTTACGCCTTTCCTTGTTAAAAAAGTTAAAATGCAAAGTATAAGATGCAAAAAGCAAAGTGCGTAAACATATTGTTTTTTTATCTGCTCCTTGTTCTTGGAACGGGTTCGGCGCAGGAACGGGGCGGGGTGGAAGTGTCAACCGGGCCGGCATACGATCGTGCCGAGGTCAGCCCGCTGATGCTGAATATCGAAAAGGACGGCTACGATTCCCGCATAAGGCTGGATTATTCCCTGCGCTGGGATTTTTCCGACCTGAAAAAACTCAGGCCGAGCGTGAAGAACCTGGCGGGGGGAATAGCCGCCGTGGGCAGGTGGGACATCACCGAGAACACGCGGGTGCGGTATTACGGCTTTTCCACCAACCCGTGGCGGCTCATAATAGCCAAAGAAAAGGCCGCGGCGCCCGGCGGTTCCGCGTCGCCGGTGGTGGGCGGCAGCGGCGGGCACAGCCATAAAAAGCGCCTGCGACTTTCGCTGTCGCCGCTGGTGGACGATTTTACCAGGGATTTCGACGAGAACCTGCGCAACCTGCTGCTGGACGGTTCTTTCAGCACCCTGTCCCCGGAATGGCGGAAGGTGAGCCGGCACGACAAGAAGGATTTCTTCCAGGACGTCCTGTCCCTGGATATCTGGGCCGTCCCCGGCCTGGACAAGACCAAAAAAGGCCTGGAATATATCAGCAAATAAATAAGTTCAGGTGTGCGCTATCACGCCTTTGCCGGTGGTGCCGTCGATGCGTATGTCGAGCGGGGTTTCAAGGCGTATGTGGCTGACATAGGACAGGTCCGCCAGCAGCGTCCGGGACTTTATCCAGTCCCAGTTTATGTCCCCGTCCTCTTTCTGGTTGATGGTGAAGTAGCCGATGCCGAGCGAAGTGACGTTGTGGAAGAAATGCGTGCCGTAGGACGGGTCCGCGGAGAAATCGGCGTAGCCGGCCTCCACTATTATCTTCGAGTTCGAGATGTGGTTCCACTTCACGGGCACGCCCAGCCTGGAGTCGCTGGAGCCCCAGCGCCCCGGCCCGATAAGCAGGTAGCCCCTGCCCTCGGCCTTGAGCCGCTGGGTCGGCTATGTCGTGGGTCTTCATGCGGTCGAAATTCTCGGGCTTCACGAAGATAAGGTCGAAGACGCCGTTGATGTAGCCGTTGCCGAGCGTGGAAACGCTGGTGCAGACCAGGTCGGCCGCCGGTACGTCGCGGAAATGCACTTTCTTGATGACGCTCCGGGAGACCATCGGGCGCATCTGCAGCACGTTGAACTCCGTGGTCCGGGCCTCCGGGTCGTAGGCGGCCGCGAACTCCATCTCTATGTTGGCGCCCATGGCGTCCCGCCCGAGCTTGGCCAGGCTGGCGAGTATCTCCGACAGCGGGATGGCCTCGCTCTTCAGCAGGGGCGCGAAAGTGATCAGCCGGGCGCCGGGGGTGGCGATGTTGTCGTACATCATGTCGTTCTCGGCGGAATAGGAGGAGGCCACCAGCTCCAGCGTCCCGTCCGCTTCGGCCGCTTCGGTCTCGACGGTGACCACGTCCGGCTCGTTGGCGTAGGCCAGTTCGTTCGTCCCGCCGGGGGCCAGGTTCATGGCCATGAAGGTCTTCTGGGAGTTGCTGAAGAAATCGTTTATGGTGGAGAACTGGTGCAGGTTGCGCGGGTGGCTGGGAGAGAACCGCAGCACGTTGTGGCCCTCCACTATGGTCTTGCCCAGGCCCATGGCTATGTGCACTATCGGGTCTTCGCTGGAAAGCGGCGGGACCGGGTAATAATTGTAGGACTGCAGCACGCCCGCGAACAGCGGGTAGAAGCGGGTGCCGCCGGCGTAGGGCCTGCCCACCACCTTCTGTATGATCACGGCCATCATTTCCTCGTCGGGGAGATGCGGCGTCAGCTTGCGGTAGGCCTTGGCCTCGTTGGAGAAAGTGGAGGCGTAGATGAACTTCACCGCCTTCTCCAGCTCTTTCAGCCTGACCTCGGGGTCGGGATGCCCGTTGGCCAGCATGTAGGTCTTGTAGATCCCGGCGAAGGGCTGCGTCTTTGAATCCTCCAGCAGGGAGGAAGAGCGCACCGCCAGCGGGCCTTCCAGCTTCTTCACAATGACCCGGAGGTCCTCCACGACGTAATCCGGCAGCTTCGCCTTCTGGAAGATCTCGGCTATGCGCTCGTTGGGGTAGTTGTCGTTTATGACCGCGTCCAGGTTGTTCTGCTCCATGAAAAAGTCGAAGACGTCGGTGGCTATCACTATGGTGTTGGGCACGGTCACGGCCACGCCGGGGAAGCGCTCGCCTATGTCGCTCTTGCTGAAGAGGAAATCCACGAAGGCCAGCCCCCGGGCCTTGCCGCCGATGGAGCCGGAGCCGATCTTCACGAAGGGCGTGGAGTTGTCGAAGAGCCGGCGGTCGAATTTCAGCACCGTGCCGAGCTGCGTCTTGTAGATGAACTGGTAGACCGTCTCCACCAGGTATTTCCTGAGGGCCTCCGCGTCCTTGAATTCCGAGATCATCTTGGGGCGGATGTTGAAGGCGGTCTCGAACTCCGTGCGGGCGAACAGCCACTTAGAAAAATGGTTCCGGCTGGCGTGGTAGAGTATCGAATCGGCCGGCACGGTCTTCAGGAGCTTCAGCATGGTGTGCATGTCGGAGGCGCGCGCTATCTCGAAGCCGTTCTTGTCGGAGAAGATGAAGTCGCCGAAGCCGAAATACCGGACTATGAAATTGCGCAGCTGCTTGGAGAGGTCCTGCGCGGCCTTGTTCAGGAAAGAGGCCCCCAGGCCCTGCGCCCTGGCGGCGAAGCGGCTGTTGGAGGACTGCAGCAGCACCGGCATGTCCGGCAGCTCGTCCTTGATCTTTTTGGCCAGCAGCAGCCCGGCCTCGGGCTCGGTCTTGCCCGCCATCGGGTATTCTATGTCGCTTATGACGCCCAGCAGGTTGGTCTTGTACTTGGAATAGATCGCCCACGCCTCGTCGAAATTATTGCAGAACAGGATCTTCGGCCTGGCCTTAAGGCGCAGCATCTTCTTGGAGGGGTTCAGCTCCTCGGCCATCACTATCTGCGTCTGCTTCATCAGCTCGGAATAGATGGCCGGCAGGTAGGATGAATAGAACTTGATGTTGTCCTCCACCAGCAGCACGGCCTGGACGCCGACCTTGGAGTCGTGGTCGAAGTTCTTGCCGTCCTCTATCAGGCTTATTATGGCGGAGAAGATCCTGGTGTCGCCGTGCCACAGGAAGACGCCGTCGGTCAGGTCCCTGGTCAGTTCGGAAATGTTGAGGACGTCCTGCATGTTGAAGGACAGGAGCACCACGGGCAGGTCCGGGCGGGTGCTCTTGATGTCCGACACGAAGCGGTCCATGTCGGTGTCGCCGATCTGGATCATCGCTATGACCAGGTCGAACTGCTGCCTGCCCAGGCGCTCCAGGGCCTTTTCGGCGGTGGCGACGCGCGCGATCTTCGGGGCCGCGCGCACCGTGGTGTCCATCAGCTCGCTGAACAGCGCCTCGTTCAGGCGCTCGTCGTCGGCCAGCAGGAAGGAATCGTAGAGGGAGGCCACCATCAGGACGTTCTTGATCCTGTGCGGCATCAGTTTTTCGAAGCCGCCGAATTCCGCCTCGTAGTCCGCAAGATGCTGGGTGGCCATTTCTATATTATACAAATCCTTGCGCCCGGCCGCGCCCGCTGGAAAGGAGGGGTTCCGGGGCGGGGGGTATATTTGCTAAAATGGTTCAACGGGACTTGAATATCGGCCGGAAAATCTAAATCGTCTCAGGCTTTTTCGGGAAGACGATTTTAACTTTCCAATACCTGTGTAAGCGTCTCAACCCCGGCCAGCCCCGGAAAGGGCGGGCCGCAACTTACCAAGGACGATCCCCAAACCCGCAGAATGTATGTCCGCGCTGCGCCGCGGGCCGCCGCCGTTTGCGGCCCGGCCCGCTATTGGCGGCGCTCTAACGCCGCCGGCGGCGCGGACCAGGAGGCGCTGTATGGTTAAAGTATTGAACGGAAAAAAAGAGAAGGCCGCTTTTAAAGGCGGGCTGACCGGGTTCATCGAGCGCAACTGCAGGCATTTTAACGCGCTGGCGCTCAGGGACGCCGCCCGGGCCTACAAGGCCCATATCGAGAGCGGGGGCAAAATGTTCCTGGCGATGGGCGGGGCCATGAGCACCGCTGAAATTGGCCTGACCCTGGCCGAGATGATCCGCAAGGACAAGATACACGCTGTCTGCTGCACCGGGGCGAACCTCGAAGAGGACCTGTTCAACCTGGTGGCCAACAAGGACTACGTGATGGTGCCGAATTACCGCGACCTGACGCCGGCCCAGGAGCTGGGCCTGCTCAAGCGCGGCCTGAACAGGGTCACGGACACCTGCATCCCGAACGACGTGATGAGCCGGGTGGAGCATTTCCTGCTGCGGCGCTGGCAGGAGGCCGAAAAGAAAGGCGAGCGCAAGTTCCCGCACGAGTTCCTGTACGAGGCCCTGTTGGACGGGGATCTCAAAAGCCGGTACCAGATAGACCCGGCCGACAGCTGGCTGCTGGCCGCCGCGCGCAAGAACCTCCCGATCTTCGTGCCCGGCTGGGAAGATTCCACCATCGGCAACTTCTTCGCCGCTAACTGCGCGCAGGGCAGGCTGAAGGTGAATACCATAAAGACCGGCGTGGAGTACCTCATCGAGCTGGCCGGCTGGTACGAAAAGGCGGCCCCGGCCGCGCCCGCGGGGATCGGCTTCTTCCAGATAGGCGGCGGCATCTCCGGGGATTTTCCCATCTGCGTGGTGCCGATGCTCCATTACGACCTGAAGAAGAAAACGCGGCTCTGGACCTACTTCTGCCAGATCTCGGACAGCGTGACCAGCTACGGCTCGTACAGCGGCGCGGTCCCGAACGAGAAGATAACCTGGCGCAAGCTGGGCGCGGAGTCGCCGAAGTTCGTCATCGAAAGCGACGCCACCATAGTGGCCCCGCTCCTGTTCTCTTACGTGCTCGGCAAGTGAGCCCGGGGGCTAGCCAGTATCCGCTTAAAGAGTTAGAATAAATACAGGGAAAAGCCGCAGTCGCGCGGCACCATAAATAAGGAGAATACACAAATGCAAAAACCCGCGATAAAGACCAAATGCCCGAATTTTTCTTCCGGTCCCTGCGCCAAGAGGCCGGGCTGGACGGTAGACGCGCTGAAGAACGCGCTGGTGGGCCGCTCCCACCGCTCCAAACCCGGCAAGGCCCGCCTGCAGGAAGTCTCCGACCGCATGAAGAAGGTGCTCGGCCTGCCCGCGGATTACCGCATAGGCGTGGTGGCCGGCTCCGATACCGGCGCCGTTGAGCTGGCGATGTGGACGCTGCTGGGGCCCCGCCCGGTGGACATCTTCGGCTGGGAATCCTTCGGCAAGGGCTGGATCACCGACGCGGTGAAGTACCTGAAGCTCCCTAACGTGAGCGAATATAAGGCCGACTACGGCAAGCTCCCGGACCTCTCCAGGGCCGACTTCTCGCACGACGTGATCTTCACCTTCAACGGCACCACCTCCGGCGTGAAGGTCCCGAACCTGGACTGGATAAAGGCCGACCGCGAAGGCCTGACCATCTGCGACGCCACCTCCGGCATCTTCGCCATGGAGATGGATTACTCCAAGCTCGACGTGATAACCTTCTCCTGGCAGAAGGTCATAGGCGGCGAAGCGGCGCACGGCGTCATCATCCTCTCCCCGCGGGCCGTCAAGCGCATGGAAGAGAACGAGCCCAAGGTGGCCTGGCCGCTGCCCAAGATCTTCCGGCTTAACGCCGAAGGCAAGCTGAAGCCCGGCGAACTGGAATACAACACCGTCAACACGCCGTCGATGCTGTGCGTGGAAGACGCGATAGACGCGCTGAAATGGGCGGAATCCATCGGCGGGATGAAGGCCCTGGTCGCGCGCTCCAACGCGAACCTGAAGGCTTTCGAGAACTGGGCGGAAAAATCCGACTGGATAGCGTTCCTGGCGGAGACGAAGGAGATCAGGTCCAACACCTCGGTCTGTTTCAAGATAACGGCGCCCTGGTTCGTGAAGCTGTCCGAAGAGGAAAGGGCGGCTGCCGCCAAGAAGATAACCTCCCTGCTGGACAAGGAAGGCGTGGCCTACGACATCAACTCCTACGGCAAGGCCCCGGCCGGCATCCGCGTCTGGTGCGGCGCCACCGTCGAGGCTTCCGACATAGAGATACTGACCCAGTGGCTGGACTGGGCCTACAGCGAGGTCGCCGCGTCTTATTCCAAGGAGGCAGTGAAATGAACAAGGTCCTGATAGCCGACAAAGCCGACGCCATCTGCGAGAAAGTGCTGAAAGAGCGGGGCCTGGAGCCCGTGGTGAAGCCGGGCATGAAGCCCGAGGAACTGAAGGCCTGCATCGCCGAGTTCGACGCCATCATAGTGCGCTCCGCCACTACCCTTACCGCCGACCTGATAAACGCGGCCGCCAAGCTTAAAGCCGTGGCCAGGGCCGGCAGCGGCGTGGACAATATAGACGTCCCGGCCTGCGTCACGAAGAAAGTCCTGGTCATGAACACCCCGTTCGGCAACACCGTTTCCACCGCCGAGCACGCCGTGGCGATGATGATGGCGCTGGCGCGCCACATCCCCCAGGCCAACGCTTCCACCCACGCCGGCAAGTGGGAGAAGAAGAAGTACGAGGGCGTGGAACTGACCGGTAAGACGCTGGGCGTCATCGGCTGCGGCAACATCGGGGCCGTGGTGGCCGACAGGGCAATGGGCCTGAAGATGAAGGTCCTCGCCTACGATCCCGTGATGACCGCCGAAAGGGCCAGGGAACTGGGCGTCCACATGGCGAGCCTTGACGAGATCTACCAGAAGGCCGACTTCATAACCTACCACGTGGTCATCAACCCCGCCACCAAGGGGATGATAAACGCGGAAACCATCGCGAAGATGAAGAAAGGCGTGCGCCTGATCAACTGCGCCCGCGGCGGCATAATGGTAGAGGCCGACATAAAGGCCGCCATCGAGAGCGGGCATATAGCCGGCTTCGCCTGCGACGTGTACTCCAAGGAGCCGGCCACCGAGCATATCTTCTTCGGCATGGAGAAGGTGATCTGCACCCCGCACATAGCGGCTTCCACGAAGGACGCGCAGGTCACGGTGGCGCGGCAGGCCGCCGAGCAGATAGCGGACTACCTGCTGACCGGCAAGCAGACGCACGCTATAAACGGCGACAAGATA
>CAZJUL010000099.1:0-690 GCA_964549095.1 uncultured Elusimicrobiaceae bacterium | reverse complement strand
CCGGCCCTGCGCCGCAAGCTCAGAACAAGGCCCGGATTTCCGCGTAAAAGGAAACCCGGGCCTGTTCATATAACGAGGATAACAAAATGAAAAAACTCCCTCTCTTCAGTCCCATTTACGGCATCAGGCCGGCGAAAGGCAAGGCGCAGGAGATCATAGCCCCGCCCTACGACGTGCTGAATTCCGACGAGGCGCGCGAACTGGCGAAAGGCAAGCCCAACAGCTTCCTGCACGTTTCCAAGGCCGAGATAGACCTGCCGCCGGACACCGACGTGCACGACGAAAAAGTATACAGGAAAGCCGCGGAGAATTTCGAGAAGATGCTGAAGCAGGGGCTGCTTATCCGCGAGGACAAGCCCTGCTTTTACGTTTACCGCCTGCAGATGGGCGCGCATATTCAGACCGGCCTGATGCTGGGCGCCTGCGTGGACGACTACGACGCCGGCCGCATCCGCCGGCACGAGTTCACCCGCCCCGTGAAAGAGGACGACCGCGTGAACCAGATAAAATTCGTGAAGGCCCAGACCGGCCCCGGCATCATAGGCTACAAGCAGGTCGCCGAGATAGACGCGGTCATAAAGAAGACCGTGAAGAACGAGCCGGAGTTCTCCGCCACCGGCCAGGGCGGCGTGGTACACACGCTGTGGGTGATCTCCGACGACGCGGATATAAAGGCCATCTCCGAGGCCT
>CAZJUL010000098.1:6866-9007 GCA_964549095.1 uncultured Elusimicrobiaceae bacterium | reverse complement strand
GCGAAAGCCGCAATTGTCGCGGCCGCCTGCCTTCTCGCCGCCCTGCCGGCCCCCGACCTCCGGGCGCAGGACCGCCGGCCTTTCCATTTCGCCGTCATGGGCTGCGCGCACATGGGCGTGTGCGAAGCCAGGGATTACGCGCTGGCGGTGGCGAAGATAAAGGAACAGAAGCCCGAGTTCGTGGTTTTCCTGGGCGGCATGGCGGACATACCGCGGGAGGGCGACGTGGAGGCCGTGTGGCGCGAATTCGATTCCATTACCGCCAGGCTGGGCGTGCCGGTCCATAACCTGCCCGGCACCTGCAGCTGGGGCCCCCTGCAGACCGACCGGGACAAGACCGCCAGGGCGGAAAAATGTTTCGCCGAACGGTACCCGAAGCGCTATTATTCCTTCGAATACAGGAACAGTCTTTTCATCCTGCTCGATTCCGATTCCGCCGGCGGCGCGGACGGCCGCGGAAACGCCGCGCTTTCGGCCGGGCAGGTCGCGTTCCTGAAGAAGGCGGTAGCGGGGGCGGAGAAATTCGACAACGTCTTCCTGTTCGCGCACGACGCGCAGTGGCTGCGGGAAAACCTGGCCAGGCGGCTCGGGGACGCCTACCCGCTGGCCCTGAAGAAGGTCAAGTACGTGTTCGCCGCCAAAGAGCACTTCTTCAACGCGGAAAAGCTGGACGGCCTCACCTTCGTCGCCACCGGTTCCCCGCCCTGCGCGCTGAAGCACGCCACGCACCCCGTCCTCTACCATTTCCTCGACGTCAGCGTGAACGGGGCGCAGGCCAGCGTGAACGTGGTGCCGCTGAAAAAAATACCGCTCGAGAACCTCCTGACCGCCGGGAAGGGCCGCAAGGCCGAGCGCAGCTACCCGGTGATCAAGCCCGCCCTGATGGATTCGGACGAGCGGAAGGTGATGCTGCCCGCGGAGCGGATAATAGCCGCCATGGACATCAAGCCCGGCCTGCGCATAGCCGACGTCGGCGCGGGCGTCGGGGTTTTCGCCTTCCGGTTCGCCGAAGCGCTCAAGGGCACCGGGATGGTGTACGCTACCGATACGGACCAGGAAATGATAAAGGCCCTGAAGAAGACCGCCGCCGCGAAGGGCTATAAGAACTTCACGGCGGTGAGCGTTTCGCCGGAAGGCGCGGACCCGTTCTACAAGGCGCAGACTTTCGACCTGATGTTCTTCTCGGAGCTGTACCATTATCTCGGGGACCCCGCGGCTTATTTCAGGGAGCTGAAACCGTCGCTCGCCCCGGAAACCGGGCGGCTCTACATTATCCATTTCAGGAACGCGCCCGATTTCGGGGAAATAGAGTTCGGCGATTTCCGGAGCGTGCTGAAAACCCTGAAATCGGGGATGGATTCGCCCGCTTATTCAAAAGCCGGCGCCGGCCTGGAGGATTTCGTGAGCGGCTGGCAGGGCGGCGAGGTCCCGCCCGCCGTGAGGGAAAGGATAGTCGCTAATTTCAACTCGCTGCTCGCCGCGCCGGATCTTTTTTACGCCCTGGCCGGATCCCCGATCAGGGGGGACGACCTGGAGAGCCCCGAGCGCGGGAAGGCCCTGCTGAAAACCCTGTTCTCCCACGACCTGAACCTGGCCCGTTGGCTTATCACCAAACTGGAGAGGACCGGCGCCCTTGAAAAGCCCGCCGACCGGCTCACCGAAGAGGAAAAACGGGACCTGAGGGGGCTGAACAGGGCGCTGCTGGCGGGCGCCTTCAAGCTGGACAAGCTGGACTACCTTAAGGGCGTCTACCCGCTCTACGCCGACAAAGAGCGCATCGTTTCCGACCTGGAGGCGGCGGGCTACAAGTTCGTCCGCTCGCACGATTTCCTGACCTACCACCACTTCCTGGAATTCAGATAGCCGCTCCCGCCGCTGCGGCCGACGGTTTTGCGGCCCCCGGCCGGTTTTTGCTATCGTAATAACGGAGCCGGCCTTTTCCGCCGGCGAGGCACAATGATAAAGCTGCGCAAAACCTTTCTGACGGTAGCCGCTGTCTTCTTTGCCGCCGGCCTGGCGCTTGCGGCCCTCGGCGCCGGGGCGGACGCGGGCAGGCCGCGCAAGCACGATAAGATCTCTTACCGGGTGGCCGCGTCGCAGGCCGTGCTCGGCTACCTGCAAAATCCCGGCGAGGAAACGCT
>CAZJUL010000098.1:3728-6856 GCA_964549095.1 uncultured Elusimicrobiaceae bacterium | reverse complement strand
GCACACCTGCCTTTCGGTGCGCGAAAGGCTTCCGGACGACGTGTTCGCCGGCTTCCTGGCCGCTTTCTGCCGCCGCGAATCCGGCGACGAGGCCGGTGAGGCCGCTCTCCTGTCGGCCTATCCGCCCGTGCAGCGGGATATGTACAGGTTCTTCTTTTACGAAAAGCGGGGGGAACTGGCCGCCGCCCTGCAGATCATCCCGGCCTATCTCTGCAAACACCTGCGGGACCTGCCCAACGCCCAAACCGCTTTTCCGGCCGGGGCCAAATGCCCGAGCTTCGGCGGTCCGGTGTCGAAAGAGACCCGCACCGCCGGCGGCAGGACGCGGACCAGGTTCCTCTGCCCTAAATGCGACGGTATGATACGAAACCAGAAGCCTCCGGCCGCGTCCGCCCGGGCGGACGGGAAAAAGGACGAATTGCTGAGCCCCATCCTGTTCCACGTCGCCTATAAATTCCTGGACAGCAAGTGGCGGTTCAACTCCCCGGAGCATAAAGGGCTGGACGGCTTCCTCTCCATCCTCGGCGTGAAGGAGGGGCAGGTCATAGCCGACATCGGCTGCGGCAACGGCCAGTTCACCTTCCCGATAGCGGAAAAGGCCGGGCCCGCCGGGAAGGTTTACGCCGAAGAGATAGACGCGCGCGAGCTGGAGCTTATCCGCTACTGCATAGAGAAAGGCGGCATTAAAAATATCGTGCCGGTGCAGGGCGCACCGGACGACGTGAGCCTCCCGCCCGGCGTCCTGGACAAGGCCCTCCTCATCCACGTTTACAGGAGCATAGTGCTGGATATGACGGCCGGCGGAGAAAAAGCGGCCGGTTCCCTGGAACCTTTTTTCGACAGGTTCTTCGCCGGCGTGCGCAAGGCGCTCAAGGACGACGGGGAGCTCGTGTTCGTGGACCGCATAGACCCCGGGTCCGGCGTGACCGCCGAAAGAACGGCCGCCGCGCTCAAGAAGCGGGGCTTCCGGCTGGCCGCGGACAAAAGCGACCTGAAAGACCGGACGCTGATA
Source organism: uncultured Elusimicrobiaceae bacterium (assembly GCA_964549095.1). Classification (GTDB taxonomy): domain Bacteria; phylum Elusimicrobiota; class Elusimicrobia; order Elusimicrobiales; family UBA9959; genus JAHJSU01. Next base: position 5,844 of record CAZJUL010000098.1, on the reverse strand, counting down.
CTCTTTTTCAAAAAGGCGGTTCCGGCCGAAAAATGATTCACTGAGCGCCCGGAATTGATAAAATAACCGTGCCTATGAACGAGGAACTTAAAGCCAAAGCCGAGAGGCTTGTGCGCGAGCTGGACGTCCCCCTGCTAAAGCGCGAAGGACTGCTCACCCTGAAGGACCTCTTTTTCCCGTCAGTGCATTACCCGCCCATCACGATGTACCCGCCGGTAAAGGAAGAGGAGCTGTTCCGCGGCTATACCCTGCCGGCCGACGGCTTTTTCGACATCTACGTGCACCTCCCCTTCTGCATGAAGTACTGCGCCTTCTGCCATTACCCGGTGAAGCTGGGGGAGCAGGCGGAGGAAAAGGACCGCTACCTGGCCGCGCTCGAAAAAGAGATGGACCTGTATATGGCGCGGCTGGGGATAAAGAAGTTCAAGGCGCGCTCCATACTGTTCGGCGGGGGCACGCCCACTTACCTGACCCCGGCGCAGCTGGCGCGGAACCTGGACTTTTTCCGGGTGCGCGTGGATATTTCCTCCAGGCCCCAGTTCTCTTATGACGTGGACCCCGTGACCATCACGGACGCAGACGGGCCGGAGCGCCTGAGGATCATGCTGGAGCACGGCGTGGACCGGCTGACCATCGGCCTGCAGTCGCTGGACGACGCCCTCCTCAAGACGATGAACCGCCACCACGACGCCGCCGCGGCGATGCGCTCCGTGAAGGTCGCGAAGGACGCCGGCTTCAAGGTGAACGTGGAGCTCATTTACGGCTACCCCGGCCAGACGCTGGAATGCTGGGCCGACAGCCTGGAAAAGGCGGCGGCCCTGGGCGCCGAGGAAGTGCAGATCTACAGGCTGAAGGTGGTGCCTTACGGCGACCATACCGGCGCCATAACCAGGAAATTCGGCGTGAAGCGGGAGGAGTTCCTGGGGGTGGAGGAAACGCTGGCGATGAAGGTCTACGCGGCGGCCTTCCTGCCGACCGCCGGCTACAACGAGAACCTGGCGCGGGTGTTTTCGCGCAGCCGGGTGGACTTTTCGCGCTACGCGCACGACCAGTGCTGCAACCTGCAGGACCAGGTGGGCTTCGGGCTGACGGCGTTCAGCAGCCTGCGCGACAGGTTCGGGCTGAACACCCAGAGCTTTGAAGAATATTATTCGCTGATAGCCGCCGGCAGGCTGCCCTTGAACCGCGGGCTTGTCCGCACGCCGGAAGACCAGCTGCGCTGGTCCGTGGTCCTGCCGCTGAAGAACCGCATGGTCATCAAGAACTATTTCAAGAGGCTCACCGGCAGGGAGGTCGGAGAGGTCTTCGGGCCTAAGATAGAAAGGCTGAAAAGCTACGGCCTGCTGACCGAGGACGAGAAATTTCTTTCGCTGACGGAAAAAGGCCGCATAATAGCCGATGACATCTGCCACCAGTTCCACAGCCCCGGCTACGTTCCCTTCCCGCGCGAAGCCTACTCCGCGGGCGGGCTCTGCCCTTACAACGAATAAGCCGCGCCGCCGTGACGGCCGCTATGCTGACGGGAAGCTTCGACTGAAGTTTCCCGTCCGGTATTTCAGTCTTTCAGCAACACTTCGGAGCTGAGCTCGGAGACGGAGCCGCCGTCGTTCGAATAGGTCGTCTTTTTTACGGGCGTGTCGTGGTAATAATTGTCGGCTTCGCTGAATACCATCCTGTTCTCCGCTATGGTGAATTCCGAGCCGTCCGCTGAGATGGAGGAAGGGAAGCAGCTGTCCCTGGTCTTTATGTCGCGGCCCCAGACCTCGGCGCCGGCCGGATCCAGGAGCGCCGCGCGCCATTTACTCTCGCCGCTGATGAAAACGGCCGCGAACCATTTGCCGTCGCCGGACATCTTAAGGGCGTTCAGCTTCTTCTTGTATTTTTTCTGCCAGAGCCGGGCGCCGGTCCGCAGGTTGAAATAGGCCAGCCCGCTCTGCTCGCCGCGGTTGTCGGCCAGGGCGTAATAGCGGAAGTCGGCGGAGATCTCTTCGGCCACGGGGCCGCTGCTGTTGAAATTGTGCTCCTTCAGGAGCTTGCCCTGGGCGGTATAGAAGGCCACGCCGTAAAAAGACACTATGTGCCCCAGGCCCGCGTAGAAGGCGATGAGGCGCTTGCC
>CAZJUL010000098.1:0-3718 GCA_964549095.1 uncultured Elusimicrobiaceae bacterium | reverse complement strand
TTGGAGACGGTCAGGGTGAACGGGACCCGGCTGAGGCTGAATTTACCAAGCGCCGCGCCTTTGGCGTCCTTAAGCGTCAGGACGGACCCGTTCTCGCCGCGCGCGTCACGCGGCGCGATCGCGCAACTGTACGCCCGGTTCTTTGAAAAGAATTCCTTGACCTCGGGCGGCTGCTCGTCCGCCCGGGCCGGCGCGCCGGCTACAAGGAGCGCGGTCAGCAGGAGGTTATTTAACATGGGCCCTGCTGCCCGGCTTTAACAGCGGCAGGCCTTTGTCGCAGAGCGGGCAGTCGGCGGAGCTGTAGGCCTTGAGGTCGAGCTTCATGAGGCTGGCGGAGGGGAAATAGAAGACCTTGTCGCCCATGCGGTTCACTATGCTGAGCGCGCCCAGCACTTCGGCGCGCGCGCGCTTCACGGTCTCGAAAACTTCCATCGTGGACTTGCCGGTGGTGAAGACGTCTTCCACGATTACAACCTTCGTTCCTTCCTTCAGCGCGAAGCCGCGCCGCAGGGTCATCGCGCCGTCCTCGCGCTCAGTGAAGACAAAGTCCACGCCGAAGGCCCGGGCGGCCTCGTGGCCTATTATCAGCCCGCCCAGCGCGGGGGAAATTATCAGGTCCGGTTTGGGGCCCTTCCAGCGCTTCTTGAGTTCCGCGCCGATCGCGGCCGCGCGGGCTGTGTCCTTCAGGGCCAGCGCGCACTGCACGTAATCCCTGCTGTGCAGGCCGGACGAGAGCTGGTAATGCCCTTCCAGGAAGGCCCCGCATTTTTTCAGGTAAGAGTGAAGTTTTTTTTCGTAAGCGGTCATGCTATCTCCTCCAGTATGGCCTGCGCGGCGCGGGCCGGGTCGCGCGCCTCCAGCACCGGCCTGCCGACGACTATGAAATCCGCGCCGGCCAGCGCGGCCTCTTTCGGCGTCATTGCGCGCTTCTGGTCGTCGGACGCACCGGCCGGCCTTATGCCCGGCGTAATTATCTTCAGCCCGCGGCCGAAGCGCTTCCTTACGGCGGCGGCTTCGCGGGGCGAACAGACTATCCCGTCCGCCCCGCTTTCCGCGCCCAGCTCCGCCAGGGCTGAAATAGCGGCGTCTATGCCCCGGCCGAACCCGGTCCGGGCGAAGCCGGCCTCGTCGAAGCTGGTGAGCACGGTTATGCCCCAGAGCCGGGGCCTTTTTTTTAGCTCTGCGGCGGCCTTTATCATTTCCGCGCCGCCGGAAAGGTGCAGGGAAAGGGAATAGACGCCAAGCGCGGCGGCGCTCTGCACCGCGTTCCTGACGGTATTGGGGATGTCGTGGAATTTCAGGTCGAGGAAAACCTTGCCGCCGTACTCGTGCGCCAGGTCCACCGCCGCGGGCCCGGCCAGCGTGAAAAGGCTGGAGCCGACCTTGTAGAGGACGGGCAGGCCGTCCAGCTTCTCGAGGAGTGCCCGGGCCTTTTTCAGGTCCGGGACGTCCAGCGCTATTATGAGCCGGGTCTTATGCATCCTTACCCCGCCTGCTTCTCCGTTTCCTTGTTCCTCGCCGGCGAGAACTTCATCTTTTCCATGTAGGTCAGGATGTTCTTCACCAGCAGGGGGCCTTCGTAAATGAGGCCGGAATAAACCTGTATCAGGTCGGCGCCCAGCCTGAACTTCTGCACCGCCGAGGGGCCGTCGAAGATCCCGCCCACGCCTATCAGCGGGACGCGGCCGCCCGTGAGCTTCGCCAGCTTCCTGAGCGTTTCGTTGGACAGGTCCCGCAGCGGCACGCCGCTCAGCCCGCCCTCGCAGGAGCGCCACATCTCCGGCAGGTGGTCCCGCCGGACGGTGGTATTGGTCGCTATCAGGCCCAGGTTGTTCTGCAGGGCGGTTTCCGCAACCTCGTTCAGCTCCGCCTCTTCCAGGTCCGGCGCTATCTTTATGAACAGCGGCTTTTTCACGGAGGCGCCGGCGATGAAGTCGAGCACGGGCCCTATGAGCCGGGAGAGGCGTTCCTTGTTGTGCAGCTCGCGCAGCCGCAGGGTGTTCGGGGAGCTGACGTTCAGCGTGAAATAGTCCCCGTAGGGGTAAAGCGTCTTGAGCGCCTCCAGGTAATTCTTCGGCGCGTCGTCCAGCGAGCAGTCCGCGTTCTTGCCGATGTTCAGGCCCACCGGTATGCCCACCGGCAGCAGCCGCTCCAGCTTGCGCGCGGCCTCGTAGGCGCCGGCGTTGTTGAAGCCGAGGCGGTTGATGATCCCCTTGTGCTCGCGGGCCCGGAACATCCGCGGCCGCGGGTTGCCTACCTGCGGCCTGAGCGTCACGGTGCCCAGTTCCAGGAAGCCGAAGCCTATTTTGGACAGTATGCGCGGCGCCTCGCAGTTCTTGTCGAAGCCGGCGGCCAGGCCTATCGGGTTCTTGAAGCGGATGCCGGCGACGGTCACCGGGAGATCCCTGGACCTGGCGATAAGCTCTATGGCGCGGGCGGCGGCGGACATATCCTGGAGCGTCCCGACGCTTTTTATCATCGCGTCGTGAACGGTTTCCGGGTCGAACTTGAACAGCAGGTCTCGTACCAGTTTTTTATATAGGAAGTTCATAATTTGATGCCTTACTTGCATAGATTTTACATATTATGAGGGCGCTATTGGAAATTTACCGGGGCCCGGCCGGGGCGGGTCCGGGCGGCAAGTCCGCGGCGGCGCTCAGGGGACGGGAAAAACCCTCTGGGCTTTGAGCCAGTCGCCGGCCTTGTGGTCGTACGTTTTCACCACTATTTTGTTCTTGTACAGGAAAAGTGAATTCGTCCAGTTATGGCCCCCGCCCACCTCGCTGTTGTGTATATTGGTGGCGGCGGTGCCGCCGTAATAGTTGGCCCGCGAGCTGAAGTCCGGGCTGGTGGGGGAGGTGTGGGTGTGGCCGGACACCCATAGGACGACCTGCCTGTTGTTGGCCAGGATGTTCCTTATCTTATCCTCGGGCTGGGCCACGAAGCCCGGCGTGTTGGCGTTCTTGCCTGAAGTAAGGGTCCCTTTCAGCGGGCTGTGGAAGAAAATGATCGTGGGCGCGGCCTTGTTCTTCTGCAGGGTGCCCGTCAGCCAGTTCAGCTGGGCCTCCGAAATTTCCGTCAGGTGCTTGGAATCCAGGTCGTCGACCGAGAGGAAGACCAGCAGGTAACGCCCGAGCTGCCTGATGTAATAAAGCCGGCCCGGGGGTAGCGCTTCCTGGAAAGCCTTGAGCTTGGCGGCGCGCTCCGTCTCCGAGCCTTTCACCTTGTCGCCGTCCTTGTCCGGCTTGTCCCGGTAGATGTAATCGTGGTTGCCGGTAACGGCGCAGTAGGACCTGCCGAGTTTGGACAATAGCTGTTTTGCGCGCGCCAGTTCGGCCGCGCTGCCGTATTTTTCGCAGACGTCGCCGGTGACGGCCACCAGCGCCACGTCGTCCCAGGAAGAGATATCTTTGATGACCTTGCTTTGGGCGGCCGGCACCCTGGGCTCGACGTGCAGGTCGGTCAGGACCACTACCCTTTTATAGCTCCCGCCGGCTTCCTGCGCCGGGGCGACGGTGGGGATCGCGGCAGAGCCCGCGGCGGGCAGTATGGCCGGGCCGTCCGGACCGGGCGCGCCGCCCTGCGCGCGGCTGAAGCCGTGTACGGATCGTTCGTTTTGAGCCGGCCTGGCGCCGGCGGGCTTCAGCGCGTTAAGGCAGGCCGCGCCGAGATTGGACTGGTGCTGCAGCAGGCAGGCGCGCTGCGCGTTTTCGCTCGC
>CAZJUL010000097.1:7460-9165 GCA_964549095.1 uncultured Elusimicrobiaceae bacterium | reverse complement strand
GTCCGATTCCATATCCATATCGGTGTTCAAAGCGGCTACGGGATAGCCGGTCTGGGCTGAAACTATCTCTAGCAGCACCTGCGCCACATTGCCGGCGCCCGCGCCGGTCGCCTGCGGAACGGCCTGCTGCATTCCGCTTGAAAGGAACGCCGTCACCTGGCGGAGTGTGCGGATAGAGCCGAGCTGTTCGGGCGTGATGCGGGGGGCGGAGGGAAGTTTCTCGTGCAGCTCGGAAAGAATGGCGACGCGCTTGATGGAATCGATGCCGAGGTCCGATTCCATATCCATATCGGTGTTCAAAGCCGCTACGGGATAGCCGGTCTGGGCCGAAACAATTTCGAGCAGTATCTGTTCTACCGGGGCTGAACCCTGCGCCGCTGCAGGAGCGGGGGCCGGCGATGCGCTCAGGGCGGGAATAACCGCGGGGGCCGGGGCCGGCTGGAAAGCCTGCAGGCCGACGGCGGGCGCGCCGCTGAAAAGCTGCTGCTGCTGGTCCACCAGGGCCTGGAAAGAGCGCTGGGCCGCTTCCTGGCCTTCGAGGAACCTGGCGTGGAGCAGCGCGGTCTGCTCCTGCATCTTCTGCAGGGCGGCCATGCTTTCCTGCGCTATGCGCAGGGCGTCGGAGGCTATGCCGAGAGAAGGAGCGGAGGTTTGGGGGATGAAGGCCTGCGGCTGAGCGGACAGCGGTTGCTGCTGCGCTGTGATAGCGGGCTGGGACGCCGGGATAGGCCGTACCGCTTGTTTCGGGGCCGAGGCCGGGCGGGGGGAACGGTAGTTGGCGCCGGTGAGTTTTACCGCCAGGGGCGAAATCTTTTTGCCCATAACGTCTTTCACCCCGGCCTCGCCGTTCTCCCAGGAGGCCAGGTCCAGGCTGAGGCCGAGAGAGGCCAGGCGGGCCAGCGCGCGCGCGGCGTCGGTTACGCCGGAGCGCTTGCCGGAAGAGGAATCGAGGGCGAAGGCGGTATGCTCCCGCCCTGCCAGTATGGAGGACACCAGGCCGGTAAGGCGCGCGCCGGGCCCGACTTCCAGGAACACCCGCAGGCCGTCGGCGTACATCGTTTCTATCATCGCCGTGAATTCCACGGGTGAAGCCAGCTGCCAGGACAGTATCTCGCGCACCCTGTCGGCGGAATCCGGGTAGGCGGCGGCGGTCTTGTTGGCGTAAACGGCGCGCTGCGGCTTTTTGAAGTCTGTTTTTTCCAGGGCCGCCGCGAACTCTTTCTTCGCCCCGGCCACCAGCGGGCTGTGGAAAGCGGCGGATACCTGCAGCGGCATGTTCTTAATGGAGCGCTGCCTGAAGCAGTCCGCGGCCCGCGCTATCTCAGGGGTGCGCCCCGACAGGACGAACTGGGCCGGGGAGTTCTTATTGGCGATCACGAGGTCGATCTTATCCTCTTTCATCACCCTTTCCACGTCGGTGAGGGGCGCCTGCACCGCCAGCATGCCGCCGCGGTCTCCCTCGCCGCCGGCCATCAGGCTGCCGCGCAGCTTGGACAGGGCGAACAGGGCCGCTTCGTCGAAAGCCCCGGCGGCGCAAAGCGCCGTCAGCTCGCCGTAGCTGTGCCCGGCGAAAGCGGAAGGGGACAGGCCGAAGCCGGCCAGGACCCGGAAAGCGCCGAGCGAGGCTGCGCCCAGCGCGGGCTGGGCGATCCTGGTGTCGCGCAGTTCATCGGCCTGGAGCTGCCTGGCCTCGGAGGCAAAAGCC
>CAZJUL010000097.1:692-7450 GCA_964549095.1 uncultured Elusimicrobiaceae bacterium | reverse complement strand
AGCCGGCCGGGGATAGATGAAGTCGGAGAGGCGTTTTTCGCCGCCGAATTCCCTGTCGGCCGCGGACAGCGCTTCCAGCGCCGCGGGAAAGAGGCAGGCGATGTCGCGCTGCATGCCGGGGTACTGCGCGCCCTGGCCCGGAAACAGGACCGCCAGCTTTTCCGGCGCGGCGGAAGAGAAGAAGATCCCGTCCGGGGTGGTCCAGTTCTTGTCGTCTTTCTTCGCGTCAAGGTTCGAAAGCGCCGAGTCGATCATTTTTTGCGCGTCCTGTTTGGAGCGCTCAAGGACAAAGGTCAGGCGCAGGGCGTCGGAGGGGTTGAAAGCCGCGCGCGAGCGCATGGTCTTCACCCTTATCTCGTCCCAGCCGAGCCCTTTCCAGGAAACCAGTTCGTTCTTGATGGTTTCGGCGTCGGCTCCCGAGAGGGCGGCCAGCTGCACGTCTCCGTCCCAGTCCGGCTGCTGCTTTTCCGGGGAGTATTCTTCCAGCACCGCGTGGAAATTAGCGCCGCCGAAGCCCAGCGCGCTTACGGCCGCCCGGCGCGGGTGGTCTTTTTTTACCCACGGGCGGAGCTCGGTGTTCAGGTAGAAAGGCGTCGTACCGGCCGCCAGCTGTTTTAAAGGGCCGGTCACTTTTATGGTCGGGGGGAGGGTTTTATTGTAAAGGGAGAGGGCGGCTTTTATGATGCCGGCCGAGCCCGCGGCGGCTTTGGTGTGCCCTATCATGGATTTTACCGAGCCGAGCGCGCACCACTGGCCTTCTTTTTTGCCGGAGCGGTAAACCTCGGTGAGCGCGTCCAGTTCCACGCCGTCGCCCACGGCCGTGCCGGTGCCGTGCGCTTCCACCAGTTCGACGGTGTCCGGGGAGACGCCCGTCACCTGGTAGGCGTTGAACAGCGCCCGCGCCTGGCCTTCGGCGCTGGGGGCGTAGATGGCCTTGCCTTTCCCGTCCGAGGAAGAGCCCACGCCCTTGAGCACCGCATAGATCCTGTCGCCGTCTTTTTTCGCGTCGGCGAGGCGCTTCAGGGCCACCATTCCCAGGCCTTCGCCCAGCGCGGTGCCGTCGGCGGAGGCGTCGAACGGCTTGGCGTCGCCGGAAGCGGAGAGGGCGGGGGTCTTGCTGAAGCACATGTACATGAAAATGTCGTTGAAGCAGTCCACGCCGCCGGTAAGCACCATCGAGGAGCGCCCGGAGATCAGCTCCAGCGACGCCATGTGTATGGAACCGAGCGAGCTGCCGCAGGCGGCGTCCACCACGCAGTTGGTGCCGCCCAGGTTGTTGCGGTTGGCTATGCGGCCGGCCACCACGTTGCCGAGCAGGCCGGGGAAAGAGCTTTCCTGCCAGGGGACATAGTCCTCCTGCATGCGGGAGATTATGGCCTCGGCGTCAGCGCCGGTGATGCCGAATTCGGCCAGGGCCTTGCGCCACTTGGGATGGCCCAGCCGCGCGCCGAGCGGGATGACCAGCTCCAGCGCGCCGGTAACGCCCAGGATAACGCTGACGCGGCTGCGGTCGAATTCCTTTCCGGGCCCGTAGCCCGCGTCCTCAAGCGCCATCTTGGCGGCCAGCAGGCCCAGCAGCTGGGCGCTGTCCGTGGCTTCCAGCGCGTTGGGCGCCAGGCCGAATTCTGACGGGTCGAAATCCACCGGCAGCAGGAAGCCGCCCTTGCGGGCGTAGGTGCGGTCCGGGCTTTTCGGGTTCTTGTCGAAATAGTCTTCGGGGAGCCAGTGGGAGGCGGGGATCTCGGTGATGGCGTCCACGCCGGTTTTGATGTTGGCCCAGAACCTGCGCGCGTTCTCCGCTTTTGGGAAAAGGCAGCCTATCCCCACTATGGCTATGTCTGACCGGACGGAATTGTCGTTGACGCTCATGTTGCCTCTTTTAACTGAAGTATCGGGACAACTGCTCCCGTGTGCGCGGTTCCTGCCGGGCCAGCTTCTGGTCCGCGGCTATTCCCTGGCAGCGCAGCGCGTGCAGGCGGGTAAGCGCCGCGGCGCCGGCCAGTAAATTCTGCGCGACCGTTACGGCGTCGCGGTTCTGCGGCTTCTCGAGGAAAGATCCCCTGGCCCATTCGTTGAAGGCCCCCATCGCGGGGCCGCACCAGACCTGGTAATCCAGCTTGCGGGATTCGTCGCCGGCCAGCGGCCAGCGAGAAGACCGGCTGAGGTACCAGCGGAAGACCAGGGCCATTTTATGTTTCGGGTCCCGCTCGGCGCGCTCCGCCTGCGCGGGGTCCCTGCCCAGGAAGAATTCGCGCGTGCTTCGCCAGACCTCTTCGAACGGCGCGCGGAAATAATCCCTCTCCAGCGCGGCGCGGGTTTCCGCGGGCAGCTCTTCAAAACTATTGTGGGCGCGGTAGTAGTCGTGCAGCTTGTTGGCGCGCATGGCGAACATGGTGCCGCGCTTCAGGACCTGGACCTTCACGCCCATCTCGAACATGTCGGCGGCCGCGGCCATGGCTACGTCGGCCTGTTCGGCTTCGGCCAGGATCTTTTTAACGGCGTCGGAGGTGCCGGCCTCCGCGCAGGCCTGGTTCACCGAACCGGTGACGATATAGGCCGCGCCCATCATGAACGCCGCGGCGGCGGCTTCGGGAGTGGCTATGCCTCCGCCTGCGCCCACCCGGGGAGCGGCGGTATAGGCGTAACGCTCCTGCAGCCTGTCGCGCAGGGCTATTATCGTCGGCAGCAGGTTGACCAGCGGCCGGTTGTCGGTGTGCCCGCCGGAATCTCCCTCGGCGGTCACGTCCTCGGCCACGGGGATCTTCGAGGCGAGCGCGGCCTGTTCGGGGGTAAGCTCGCCGCGCGACACCAGTTCCCGCAGGAACTTCTCTTCAGGAGGGGAGAAGAAGCGCGCGGCCACTTCGGTCCTGGAGACCTTTCCGATCACGCGGTTCGGCGTTTCTATCTCCCCGTCGGAATTGCGGCGGATGCCGGCGGTCCGGAAACGGATGAGGGGCAGCGTGAGGTTTATGTAGGCCGAGGCTTCTATGAGCCGCACGCCCCGGCGCAGGTAAAGATCGGCCAGCGCCGCCTCAAGCGCGGGCTCTGACGGGCTGTGTATCAGGTTGAAACCGTAGTTCGCGATCGCCGCGGACTGCGCGCGGCCGATGGCTTTTTCCACTTCCTCAAGCGGCTGGCCGGCGGCGCCGTAGAAGCCCAGCATCCCGGCCCGGCCCAACGCTTCGAGGAGCTGCGTGGAACTTATGCCGTTGGCCATGGAGCCGCCCACGTAGGCGTATTTCAGGTTATGGGCCCGGCGGAAAAAGGGGTCGCCGAGATTGGAGGGCAGGCAGGCCGGTATGACGGCGGCGGCGGGTGAAAGGCCGGGGGTGAATACAGGGCCGCCTTCGCTGATGGAAAACGAGTACGGGCCGGCGAGGTCGCGCAGGGCTGAAAGCGTTTCGGGCGAATAGGGCAGGAAAAGGGATGTTCCCGTGCGTTGAGCTGATGCGGTCAAGCTGTTCTCCAATACTGTTTTCGGCTTTTTGTAAGTGAACCGCTTTCTTGATCGGAAAGGCGACTAACTATATTGTATATGTTTACCTTATACGTGGTCTAGAAAATAATTCCAAAAAAGCGGCCCGGCCGGCCGAACCGGTGAAAGGAGCCCGCAAAGACTGAAACAGCCGGTGGCCCCGGCTACCACGGCCGCGGAAAAAAGTGTATTATAATATCAAGCGCCTGAACCCCGGAAATTGCGGCGCGAAAGGGGCGGATATGACCGATTCACATTATTCCAGGTTCGACGGCGAAGACCTTATACTGCGCGACGAACTGGCCATTGACCGGACGCTGCTGGCGAACGAGCGGACCCTGCTGGCCTATTTGCGCGCGGGAGTCACTTTATTGCTCGCCGGCGTTACCATAGTGCATTTTTCCCCGGAGGGCTGGTTCCGCGTCGCGGGCTACGCCTGTATCCCGACCGGCATCGCTGCCGCCCTGATAGGCGCGGCGAGATACCGGAAGATGAGCAGGACCATTTCCATTATCCGGACCAGGGCGGTACAGGGGTCCGGCAAGGGCGCGGACAGGAACCGGCCGTAAACGCCGCGCGCCGTATGACCGAAGAAACCAAACTCATTGAACGCGCCAGGGCGGGCGACAATAAAGCTTTTGAAGCGCTGGTCCTGAAGTATAAGGACCGCCTTTACGGCATAGCCTCCAGCGTCTGCGCGCGGATGCCTTCCGAGGCCCAGGATGTGGCGCAGGAGGCGTTCATTTCCGCTTTCAGGAACATCAGTTCCTTCAAGGCGAACGCGGCGTTCGGCACCTGGCTTTACCGCATCGCCGCCAACAACTGCTGGCAGCGCTTCCGCAAAGTGAAAGCCGAACGGCTTTCCGAGCTGCCGGGCGAAAGCAGCAAAGGCCATCCCGCCGGCTCCCACGTGAGCGAAAGCGCCCTGAAGAACGAGCTGTCCCGCGCGGTGAGCAAGGCCCTGGCCTCGCTTTCCGCGGACCACCGGCTCGCCATCACGCTCTGCGACATAGAAGGGCTGTCCAACTCCGAAGCCGCCGCCCGTCTGGGCGTTTCTCTTCCCGCGATGAAAGCCCGGCTGCACCGCGCCCGGCTCCTCCTCAAGAAACAGCTCAAAGCGTTCCGCTGAAGCGTCCCTCACAAATATCAGGCTTTGGTCCGTTAAAAAAATACCGCGCATCCTTTTTACGCCTTCCCGCATCTAATGGATAGAGAACGAAATTGCGGGAGGCGCGAGATGGATATGATGAAAGTAAGTCTGGGAATAGCCGCCGGGGCGCTGGCCGGATATCTCTGGCACAGGCTGGTCGGCTGCCGCGGCGGAGGGTGCCCGATAGTCAGCAATCCCTATTTGAGCTCGGTCTGGGGAGCGCTGGCGGGGTTAATGTTCGCGATAGGCTGATATACGGGAGGAACTATGGAAAACCTGACGACGGAAACTTTTAAAGCTAAAGTGTTCGACACCTCCGCGGGGAAGGAATGGAAGTTCGCGGGAAATAAGCCCTGCATAGTGGATTTCTACGCTGATTGGTGCGGGCCATGCAGGGCGCTCGCGCCGGTGCTGGCCGAAACGGCGCAGAAATACGCGGGCAAGCTGGATGTCTACAAGGTGAACGTGGACCAGGAGCAGGAACTGGCCTCGGCCTTCGGGGTGCAGAGCATCCCCACGCTGCTTTTCATCCCGCTGTCGGGCAAACCGCAGCTGGCCATGGGCGCGCTTCCGAAGGAGCAGCTGGAAAAGGCCGTAGAGGAAGTGCTGGGCGTAAAATAAGCGACAGCGGTGAAACTGAAGGGAGGCGATCATAATGGAAATTACTTTCGGCGGGAATAAAAAGATCAACGCGTCATATAACGGTTTCGAGATAAAGACCGACCAGCCGGTGGACTCCGGGGGGGACGGGACGGCGCCGGCCCCTTTCGACCTGTTCCTGGCCTCGCTGGGAACCTGCGCCGGCATCTTCGCCGTGGGTTTCCTGCAGGGGCGGGGACTTTCCACCGAGGGCTTCAAGATAAACCTGGATTTCGACTGGACCAGGACGCGCACCTCATAAAGAAAGTGGGGATGCGCATAACGCTGCCTAAGGATTTCCCGGAGCAGTACAGGGCCGCGCTGATAAGGTCGGTGGAGCTTTGCACGGTAAAGCGGCATATCGCTAACCCGCCCGAATTCGAGATCGCCGTCCAGGGCGGCGCGAAATGAACAGGATAGTTCTTATCGACGAGAAGCTCTGCACCGGGTGCGGGAAGTGTGTGAAAATGTGCCCGAAAAAGATATTGTACCTTGAAGAGGGGACAAAGAAATGCAAAGTGACGGATGAAACCAAATGCGACAGGCTGGGCGGCTGTATGTTCGTCTGCCCCGTAAACGCCGTCAGGATACAGTAGTCGATCGCCGCGCCGGTAGAGGCCGGCAGTATAATTCAGGAGGAAATTAAAATGATACCGGATAAAAAAATAGAAGCGCTGCTGAACAAGCAGATGAACGCGGAGTTCTATAACTCCCACCTATACCTGGCCATGGCGGCCTGGTTCGAGGGCCAGAACCTCACGGGTTTCGCCCGCTGGATGGAGATACAGGCCGAAGAGGAGCGGGGCCACGCCCTGCGCTTCTACAAGCACCTGAAGGAGCGCCGCGCCGCCGCGCTGGTCTCCGAAGTCCCGGCGGTCCCCGTCAGGTACAAGAGCCCGCTGGAGGCGCTGACCGCGGCCTACGACCACGAAGTCTTCGTCAGCAAGGAGATAAATAAGATGATGGACGCGGCGCTGGCCGGGAAGGACTACGCGGCCGCACAGATGCTGCAGTGGTTCGTCACCGAGCAGGTCGAGGAAGAGGCGCAGACCGACGCCATTGTGCAGCAGCTGAAGATGGCCGGCGAGTCCAAGGGCGGGCTGATGCAGATAGACCACCACCTGGGAAAGCGCAAGGCCGATTAGGCAAGACGGTTGCAAAGTTTAAAGGCCGTCCGCCTTAGGCGGACGGCCTTCTTTTACCCGGCGCCGCCCTACGGCCGCCTAGTCCGGATAGCGGAACCGGTAATTCTCCATCAGGCTGTCTATGACCTTCTGCACGCGTTCGCTGGCGTAGGGATGCCTGCTGGAAAGCAGCCAGAGGTTCTCATTAATGCCGATGGGACGGTCGTGCAGTTTGACCAGCCGGCCGCTTTCAAGGTGGCTCTTTATCCCGCTCGCGGGCAGGAAACCGGCCCCGTCGCCGCGCAGCACCATTGAGAGGATAAGCCCCGTATCCTCCAGCTCGGCCTGGATGTTGAGGGTTACGCCGTTG
>CAZJUL010000097.1:0-682 GCA_964549095.1 uncultured Elusimicrobiaceae bacterium | reverse complement strand
GGCCCTCCTGAGCGGGTCTTCGGACGAATGGACCAGCAAAGGGGTGCCGGAAAGCGCCAGGGGGAACGGGGCGTCCCGCTTTTTATATTTCGGGGCCGCCACGAAGTAGTGCGGTATGCTCGCCACCAGGTGCGCGCGGAAGTCCGCTCCCAGGCCCTCCGAAAAATCCACGTTGGAAAGGACCAGGTCGCAGGCGCGCCTGCGCAGCTTGTCCTCCAGCTCCTCCTGCGCGGCGGAAAAGATCTTCACTATTATTTTTTTGTCCGCGGCCTTGATCGCCTTCTCGACCCCGGCGATCTTCAGCCGGGACACCGAGCGGCAGAAGCCCAGGCGGAGCAGCGCCCCCTCCGTTATGTTCCCGCCGTGCAGCCGCGCGGCCAGTTCTTCCGCCTGCAGGAACATCCGGTCGCAATAGTCGAACACCACCTTGCCTTCCTCTGTGGGCGTTACCCCGTGCCTTGAACGGACCAGCAGGCGCCGGTGCATTGAGATCTCCAGCTCCTTCAGCTGCTGGCTGAGCGTGGACTGGTTCAGCAGCAGCTGCCGGGTGGCCGCGGAGATGCTGCCGGCCTTCTTGATTATCCAGAAATAATACAGCTGGTTGAAGTTTATGGGTAGCATAGATAATACCGATAGCATACATCATTTTTATCGTCTTTACAAATATAGACCTTTCCACTAT
>CAZJUL010000096.1:8891-9183 GCA_964549095.1 uncultured Elusimicrobiaceae bacterium | reverse complement strand
TGCCCTCGGTCTTTAAAGCCGTGGTGAAAGGGACGCGCTTCACGCGGGCCAGCTTGTTCTCAAGCATTTCGTTGGCCAGCTTCTGGATCTGCCCGGTAGCCGCCTGATCGGCCGGGCCGCCGTTGGGAGGGTTGTATTTGAAGCCGCCGTCAGACGGCGGGTTATGGGACGGGGTTATCACTATCCCGTCGGCCAGGCCGGTTTTTCGGCCGCGGTTCCAGCAGAGTATGGCGTGGGAAACCGCGGGCGTGGGCGTGAATTCGGATCCCGCCGAGATGCGGGTCTCCACCCC
>CAZJUL010000096.1:6343-8881 GCA_964549095.1 uncultured Elusimicrobiaceae bacterium | reverse complement strand
TCGAAGGCGGGCCGGGAAAGGGCGTGCGTGTCCAGCCCGATGAAAAGCGGGCCGTCCGTGCCCTGCGCCTTGCGGTACAGGCAGATGGCCTGCGTTACGGCCAGTATGTGGTCTTCGTTGAACGAGCGCTCCAGCGAACTGCCGCGGTGGCCCGAGGTGCCGAAAGAAACGCGCTGGGCGCTCACGGCGGGGTCGGGCTTTTCGGAGCTGTAGGCGGCGAGGAGTTTAGGGATGTCGGTCAGCAGGTCCTTCGGAAGCGGCTTTCCGGCGAGCGGGTTGACTTTCATGAGGTCTCCTTGAAAACGCGGCTATTGGAATTCCGCGCGAATTCCCGGCCTGCACAGCCCGTATATCGCCCAGGAAAAAAGCGCGCACAGGAGCAGGTCGCCGGCTATGAGCGCGGCCGGGCTCAGGCCGGCGGTCTTATGCGCGGAGAACGAAAGCCAGGTGAAATACAGGGTCCACGGGATCGAAAAGGAGAGGGCGCCTATCAGCAGCTTCCGCGCCCATTCTTTCCGCTTCAGGACGCCGGCGGACCCGGCGAGGGCGGCGGCCGCAGCGGCGGAGTGTATCAGCCAGTAATATTTCAGGGGGGCCGGCTGCCCGGAGGCCTGCAGCAGGCCTTCGAACAGCGCGAAGCAGAGCAGGAGCAGGGCCGCGGAGGCCGCCATAGAGAGGAAAGAAGAGCGCGCCCGCGGGCTGTTCACGGATACGGTGCTGTTCATCGGGTGTCCCCCCTGCAAAAAAATCAGTAGCGCTTGTTGGGCAGCTTGCGCCGCCCCATGCGGAAGCTGGTCCGCAGGTTCTTGCCGCCGGGCCCGCGCAGGGCTTCCTGGTTCTTTTCGTACAGCTCGGCCCCTTCGCTGAAACTGCCAGGCGTGATGTCCGGGTGGGTTATTATCGGGAGCTTCATCCGGATAAGGGCCTCTATGGCCTTCACGTCGGTGCCCTGGGCCGGCGTGGCGAAAGTGATGGCGCGGCCGGTCATTCCGGCCCGGCCCGTCCTGCCGATGCGGTGCACGTAGTTCTCGTGCTCGTCCGGCAGGTCGTAGTTTATCACCAGCTCAATGCCCATCACGTCTATGCCGCGCGCGGCTATGTCCGTGGCGACCAGTATGCGGTATTTGCCGCTCTTGAAGCCCTCCAGCGCTTCTTTGCGCTGGTTCAGCGAGCGGTCGGAATGTATCTCGGCCGCGTTATGGTGCATCCGCTGCAGGGCTTCCGCCACGCGGGCGGCGTCGTGCCTCATCCGCACGAACAGCAGCACGCTGCCGCCGTATTTTTCCAGCACCTTGCCGAGCAGGGCCGGCTTGATGGACTTGTGTACTATGTAAAGCTCGTGCGCGACGTTCTCGGCCGGGGTGCCCGGCTTGGTTGCCTCTACGCGGAAGGGGTCCTTCATGTGCTTGGCTGCCAGCCGCATTATCTCTTCGGGCATCGTGGCGGAGAAAAGCATGGTCTGGCGCTGCTTGGGCAGGTGCTGGATTATGCGCGTTATCTGGGGCGCGAAGCCCATATCGAACATCCTGTCGGCTTCGTCCAGGACAAGTATGGAAACGTCGTTGACCTTTACGGTCCCCTGCCCGATGTGGTCCAGCATCCGGCCCGGCGTGGCTACTATTATCCGGGGGCCGCGCTTGAGCTCCCTTATCTGGCGCGAGATGTCCTCGCCGCCGATCAGGACCACGCTGTTTATCCCCAGCATGGGGGCGAACTGCTTGAAGACGTCGTTGACCTGTATGGCCAGCTCGCGGACGGGGACCAGGATCAGGCCTTTCCCCTTGCCGGCGGCCAGGCGCTGCACCATGGGCAGGGCGAAGGCGATGGTCTTGCCGGTGCCGGTCTGGGCTATGCCGACCACATCCTTGCCCTCGATAGCGGCCGGTATGGCCTGGTACTGTATGGGCGTGGGGACGGTGAATTCGTGGCTGTCCAGTGCGTCGAGCAGCTTGTGGGCGATCCCGAGGCCGTGAAAGCCTTCATCCTCGTCAGCTTCTTCTTCCTCTTCGCCTTCCGGGAGCTCTTTTGCGGCGGTGATTTCCTGCCGCGCTTTTTTTGCGGGTTCAGCGGGGTGTGCGGCTTGGGTTTGGGGCCGCTTGAACATCTTCGCGGCCAGGTTCTTGAAAAATTTCTTCATATAATCAAATTATCGCATATATGGCCCTTTGGCTCCAAGCATCTGGGACACCATGCCGCATGGTGTCCCCGCGGAGGTGAAGCCGTAGCGCCAAGCATCGGGGGACACCAAGCCGCATGGTGTCCCCGCGCTTGAAGCCGAATATTTGTTATTATATTCTGCGCGCGGCCGTTTGCCGGCGCCGGATAAAAATGGACTCTTTCACTGTCGAAATAGCGGTTATAGCGCTGATGCTGATCTTCAACGCCGGCTTCGCCGCTTATGAGATGGCGCTGGCTTCCGTTTCAAAGGCGCGGGTGCGCCACCTTAAAGAAAAGAACGCGCCGGGTTCGGCCTCCGCCCAATTCATGAAAGAGCGGCTGGAAGCGAGCCTCTCCCTTATACAGCTGGGCATAACCCTG
>CAZJUL010000096.1:0-6314 GCA_964549095.1 uncultured Elusimicrobiaceae bacterium | reverse complement strand
TCGCGCTGTCTCCCGGCGCGGCGGAGGCTTTCGGCCTGGTGCTCTTCATCCTGCCGCTCAGCTTCATCACCATCGTATTCGGCGAACTTGTTCCCAAGATCTTCGCGATAGAGAACAAGGAATTCATACTGCTGACCTTCTCACCTTTCTTCAAAGGCCTCTACCTGGCCTGCTATCCGCTCCTCTACCTTTTCGAAATGACGATAAAGGCCCTGCTCGCCGCGGTGAACGCCCTGCTGCCGGAGAAAAAACACCTGCATGAACGGTCCGCGCTGGCCGAGCTGCGCCTGGCCGCGGCGCAGGCCAGGGACGAAAGCCTTATCGGGCATATGGAGGAAAAGATAGTGAACGCGGCCGCGGCCCTGTCGCTGCGCAAGGTGGAAGAGCTGGCCGTGCCGCTGGCTTCGCTGTCGTATATCCCGGCGGACCTGCCGCTGCCGGAAGCGCTGGTGCGCGCCCACATAGACCTGCATACCCGCTTTCCCGTAACAAAGCGGGACAACGCCCCGGCCGAGATCATCGGCTATATTAATTTCAAAGACATCGTGAACGCCCTGAAGATGCAGGCCCCCACTTCCGACGTGGCCGGCATAACCCGGCCTATAGAGAAGATCCGCCAGGGCACTTCCGCCCCGAAGGCGCTGGAAGAGATGATGGCCAAGAACATACACATGGCCGTGGTGACCGGCCGGAACGGGGAAGCGCTGGGGCTGCTGACGCTGGAAGACATCATCGCCCAGCTTGTGGGCGGGCCCATAAAGGACGAGTTCGACCGGCTCCCCACGTACCTGTACGCGGCCGGCGGGGGCCTTATAGCCGGAGGCGGGGCCGATGTGGCGGATATAATGCGCAGGCTCGGCCTCAAGCCCGAAGCCGGCCATATCACCCTGGCGGCCTGGCTGGAGGCGCAGGCGGCCCACAGGCCGCAGGGCAGCGAGCTGGTAAAAGCTGACGGTATGCTGGTAATGGTCAGGAAAACCCGCCGCAACCGCGTTTCCGAGGCTTTCATCCGAAAGATCGGTACGCCTGCCTGACGCCCGCCTGTTCCCTCCGGGGCTTCCAAAGCCGGAACCGGATCAGGGCGTTCCGTTCTTCTTGATCTGGTCCAGGGTTTTTTTTATAAACTTCCCGAACCGCCGGTCTTTTTCCCTTCTCCCGGCGTTGTTCAGCCGGTAATGGGCCGCTTCTTTTTTCAGCTTCAGGTAATTCGCGTACCGGCCCTGGTCCAGCTCCCCGGTTTCCAGCGCGGCCTGTACCGCGCAGCCGGGTTCCCGCTCGTGGGTGCAGTCCTTGAACCGGCAGTTCTCCGCCAGCGCGGTTATCTCTTCAAAAACGTTGTTTATGCCGGCCCCGGAATCCGCCATGCCGACTTCGCGCATACCGGGATTGTCTATGATTATCCCCCCGCCTCCGGGAAAATCCATTTCGCGGCGGGTGGTGGTATGTTTTCCCCTGCCCGTGCCTTCGCCGATAGCCAGCGTGCGTATGGCGTCGCTGCCCAGCAGCCTGTTGATCAGTGAGGATTTGCCCACTCCCGACGAGCCGAGAAAGCAATAGGTCTTGCCGGGCAGGATCCGCGAGCGGAGCTCTTCAAGGCCCTGACCCGCGGCCGCGCTGGTCGGGATAATGTCCATATCGGCGAACCTTTCCCTTATCGCGGCGGTCTTCTCTTCCAGTTCGGCCGGGGACGCCAGGTCCGTCTTGTTCAGTACGATGGAAGGGGTTATGCCGCCGTCCCGGGCCAGGGCGCAGTAGCGTTCGAAGCGGTTCAGGCTGAAATCCCGGTCCAGAGATTCTATGATGAAGGCGGAATCCAGGTTGGCGGCGATGACCTGCGAAGAGAACCTGCCGGCGCCCCGGCGGCGCAGCAGCGAACTGCGGGGCAGCACGGCGCGGATGACGGCGGAGCCGTCCCCGGGCAGCGAGACGGCGGCCCAGTCCCCCACCGCCGGAAAATCTTCCCGGCATTTAGCGCTGAACAGCTGCTTGCCTGTGATCTTGGCGGGAAACTCGCCGGCCTCGTTCTTTACGGTATACGCTTCTTTGTATTCGGCGATCACCCGCGCGACAGGGTGCCCGTCCAGCCCCAGCCTTTGACGCTGTGCCTCGAAAAACGCGCTGTACCCCAGGTCCGCCAGTTTCATTAATGACGCTCCGGTTCAGTCCAGGTCGAAGCTTTCGCCGAATTCCGGCAGGACGGTGTTGGTGATGCCTGCCGCTTTAAGGTGCCCGGCGAAAGCGGCGCGGTCCTTCGGGTCGCCGTGCACCAGGAAGATCTTGCGGGGCGGCCTGTTCAGGGCTTTTATGAAAGCCAGCAGGTCGTCTTTGTCCGCGTGGGAAGAGAAAGTGTGCATGGTCTCCACCCGGGCGAATACAGCGTGCTCCAGGCCGAAGATCTTCACCTTGGGCGCGCCCTCCTGCAGCCTGCGGCCCAGCGTGCCCGCTCCCTGGTAGCCGACCATCAGGATGGTGGTGCTGTCCTTGCCTATGTTGTTGCGCAGGTGATGCAGCACGCGCCCGCCTTCGCACATTCCCGAGGCGGAGATTATTATCATCGGGCCGTCCAGGTCGTTGAGGCGCTGGGATTCTTCCTTGGAGCGGACGTATTGGATATAGTCGAAGCCGAACGGGTCGCCGTCCATCTTCACATATTCGCGGAACTTGGCATCGAAGTGGAATCCGTCCTTGTACTTGTTGAAGATCTCGGTGACGCTGACGGCCATCGGGCTGTCGACGTAGATCGGGATGTCCAATTCGGGCGCGGTGCGGCGCATCTTGTCCAAAATAAGGATTATTTCCTGCGTGCGCTCAAGGGCGAAGCTGGGGATTATTATCTTCCCTCCTTCCTCTATCGCGCGCTTTATCACCCCGCGCAGCTTTTCCTCGGCGTCGCTGACAGGGTCGTGCACGCGGTCGCCGTAGGTGGTCTCGATCACCAGGTAGTCCACGTCGGAGGGCGCCGCGGGCGCGGCCATCATTATGGTGGAGCGGCGGCCCAGGTCGCCCGTGTAGAGCAGCCTGCGGCGGCCGCCGTTTGCCTGTATGTCCAGCTGGAGCATTGCGGAGCCGAGGACGTGGCCGGAGTTCAGGAAGCGCAGCCCCGTGCCCGGGACTATCTGCGCGTCCGCGCCGTAATCGAGCGGCTTCAGCAGGCTCAGCGCCAGCTTGGAGTCCTCCTCGGAATAAAGCGGCTCGATGGTCATGCCGTCGGCGGCGTGGATCTTGTTGAAGAATTTGGCGTCTGCTTCCTGCAGGCGGGCCGAATCCATCAGCATTATACTCGCCAGCTCGCGGGTGATACTGGTGCAGTAGATGGGCGCGTTCAGTCCTCTTTTAGCCAGCAGCGGCAGGCAGCCGATGTGGTCTATGTGCGCGTGCGAGACCGCGACCGCGTGCAGGCTGTCCGGCCTGAACGGGAATTTCCTGTTCTTTTCCTGCGCTTGTGCGCGGTGGCCCTGGAACATGCCGCAATCCAGCAGGACGCGCTTATCGCCGAGGCTCAGCAGGTGCCGGGAGCCGGTCACTTCGCCCGCCGCCCCGTAGAAAGTTATTTTCATGCCGCCGTTATCGTTTCCCATTTATCCTCCGTCAGCGCTGCCGCGAATAAAAATCCCTGAAAGAGCCCAGCGTTTTCCGCATCAGTATTTCGTCGCAGCCCTTGACGACGAAGTCCTTGAGCAGCCCAATCTTTGCGTAGCCCAGTTTTTTGTAAAGCTTTTGCGCTTTCCTGTTGAACGAAGAAACGCAAAGGAACGCGTTCGGGCTTTCCCGGAATATCCTTTTCTCCGCGTGTTTTACCAGCCTGGTGCCCAGGCCCAGGCCCCGCGCTTCAGCCGCCACGCAGACGGTCTGTATATAGCCCCTGAAAGTCCCGGTCATCTGCAGGACTATCCCCCCGGCTATTTTCCCGCCGGCCCGCGCGGCGTAAACCTCGCGCAGCGGGGCGCTGATGTTTTTAAGACAGGCTTTGTGATCCAGGCCGAGTTTCAGCCACGGGTCCGTGGCTGCCATCAGGGCGGCGCAGGCCCTGAGATCGGCTGCGCGGCGGGTGCGGGCTATCCTGAATTGCGTCACTGTCCCCCCGCGGCCGTCCGTTTTTTCTTGGCTTTGGAAGCGGGCTTCTTTTCGGGAGCTGAGCTCCTGAACACCAGGTCGCCGGGCAGGCCCGCCGCCCCGTCCCATTCTTCGTCCTTGCATTCCATGGCGCCGTTGTCGTCGTGCCGGTCCGGGCCCACGCTGTAAAGCAGCCACGCGCCGTCCTGCTTCACGGAGTACTTCAGCACGTCGCTGGCGAAAGTGTCGAGCGGCAGGCCGGTCAGGTATTCCGGCGCCAGGTCGTTCAGGCTGCCGGGCGGGCGGCCGTACCTGAATTCGTAGACCCTTATGGCGGCGGCAGTGGCCAGCAGCTTCAGCTTTATCTCGCTTACAAAATAGGGGCCGACGATGGGCGCCAGGTCCGGGAAATCCGACATGCGGAAGGCGAGGCAGCAGGCGGGCAGCTTGGCCGGATGCCAGACGCAGTCGGTCAAAGAAGGTTTCTTGCCGAAGTAAAGCTTGTGTATGTCCGCGGTTTCAGCCGTGAGGCCGGCCATGAACTCCGTGTATTTCCCCGGGGCGTTGTGCGCGGCGGCGGCGGAAAGGGACTCCAGCACTCCGTCCTGCAATGCGAGATAATCCTTCACTATCGTGCCGGCGGCCGGCTCCCGGAAGATGGCCGCGTACTCTTTTACCAGGGGCTCGGCCCCGGCCAGGGTAAGCTCGGCCCGCTCGCGCAGCGCGTCGCCGAAGGGCCGCGTCCTTATCAGCGCGCTGTCCAGCTTTCTTAATAGCAGGCGGCAGTCCTCCTCCTGCAGTTTCCGGCCGGCAAGCAGGTCGGCCGCGGGAGTGTAGAGCCGGTCTATGAGCTCTTTCCGGTACAGGGCTGCGGCCAGGATAAAATTCGCCTGCTGGCCCAGGTGGTCGGCGGCCGAAACCACGGCCAGCAGCCTGTCCAGAGCCAGGTCCAGGCGTCCCTGCGCTTGGAAGGCGCGCGCCTCCACCAGCGTGAGCAGCGGCAGAGTGGTCAGCTCGTCGGGGAAAGGGAGGGCGCTGGCCGAAGTCTTCTCTTTCATTGAGAGTGCCGCGAAGTTGCAGTGCGGCACGGCGGCCGCCTTTCTGAAGTAGTCCAGCGCCTCCGCCTGGCGCTCCAGCATCGCCGCCAGGGAGCCGTCCTCGTCGGTGAAGCCGTAGAAGATGGCCGTGGAAGCGCGCCCCCTGTCCTTGTCGTTTATCCTGGCCAGTTTATCCGCGGCGTGCCGGTACAGGCCGGCAGCGTTCTCCTGCCCGTCCCCGAACTGCGGGATCAGCGGCCGCGGGACGGTCTCCAGTTTTTTTGACAGGTCCATGGCGCGCTTTATATAAGGCATGGTCACCCTTACCGCGCAGACCAGCTGCAGCAGGGCGAGCAGGCCGAAGACGGGGGCCAGCACGAAGCCGTGCAGCAGCGGGGAAAGCCCGTAGCTGTACCGCAGGTGGAGCGCGCACAGGACGAGGAACCACAGCGAGCAGCCGAGCAGCAGGTAGCCGAAGAGATTGGCCGCGACAAAAGCCAGGTTCAGCGCCATGTTCACGGCCAGCGCGGCCAGCGCGGCCAGGTAAAAGCCCGCCATGCCGGTTTTGAGTCCCCCCTTACCGCCCAGGAGGCGGGCCGCCGGGTGCAGCAGGAGCGGCGTCAGGACGGCCGAAAGCGCGAGCATGGCCAGCAGGGACGGGATGGCGGCCGGGGTGATGTCGCCGAATGCGATGGTGACGAAGGGCGCCAGCGGCGCCCGGGCCTGCAGCGTCGGCAGCCGCATATGGAAGCAGTAGAGCGCGAAAGCCGCCAGCAGCAGCGCCAGCAGCTTCCAGACCGGCGGGGCCGGCGAGAGCTTCAGGGCGGTAAAAGCCGCCCCCGGGTTTATGATTATGTCCCTGAGCAGGAGGAAAATATTGGTCCGCGGGGCCGGGGGCGCCGGCTGAGTGGCCTGTGGTTGATCCATTGGCTTATCCCTTGGCGGCGCCGCGCCGCCCGGGAATTAGTATATAAATTTATGAGCCGGAAAACCGGGACATAGCGCCTTTCGCCCGGGGCCTACTGTTTCCCCGCGCTGTCCGGCGCCTCACCCAGTTCTATCAGCGCCTGTTTCAGGTTGGCCGCGTGGCGGGTGCTTTCCAGGTTCGCCATCAGGCTGTAGGCGCAGGGCACCACCAGCAGGGTCAGGAAAGTGGAGAACAGCACGCCGCCTATGACGACGGTCGCCATCGGTATGCGCGTTTCAGCGCCGGCGCCCAGCCCT
>CAZJUL010000095.1:8626-9290 GCA_964549095.1 uncultured Elusimicrobiaceae bacterium | reverse complement strand
GATCAATCCCTGATATAGTGGCAGGTGTAGCCGCCGGGGTGCTTCTTTAAATAATCCTGGTGGTAGTCTTCGGCTGGCCAGAACTTTCCGGCGGGGGAGATCTTCGTCGTAATGGGGCGCTTCCAGAGGCCGGAGGCCTGCGCGCGCTTCACCGCGGCTTCGGCTTCCTGCTTCTGCGCTTCGTCGTGGTAAAAGATAGCGGAGCGGTACTGCGTGCCGATGTCGTTGCCCTGCCTGTCCGGCGTGGTGGGATCGTGCATCCTGAAGAACAGGTCCAGCAGCGCGCCGTATGAAACTTTAGCCGGGTCGAACCTGAACTGTATGCTCTCGGCGTGGCCGGTAGTCCCTGTTTTCACTTCTTCATATTTCGGGTTCTCCGTAGTGCCGCCGGTGTAGCCCGCCACCGGGTCCTCCACGCCGGGCACCGCCCGCAGAATCTCCTCCACGCCCCAGAAACAGCCGCCGGCCATTGTCGCGGTTTCCAGCTTTGCATTCTTATCCATAGGAGCGTTCACCATATCCTTGTTGCCCTGCCCGCAGGCGCAGAAAAGCGCGGCGGCCAGCGCTGTGAATACCAGCGCCGGGACCTTTCCCGGCGCGTGACCTGCGGACCTTTCCCCGCGGGCCGCTCTCACGAGCATTCCGAATAGCCGCAATCGTGGCA
>CAZJUL010000095.1:0-8616 GCA_964549095.1 uncultured Elusimicrobiaceae bacterium | reverse complement strand
AGACGGGGCCCGAGCAGCCGGATTCGTGGCTGATGTTGGAAGAATAGCACTTGGGGCAGTACTGCGTCTTCACCGCTTCCCAGAGCTCCAGCTTCCCGCCGTCGCCGTTAACGTCGGCGTCGGAAGAAATAATGCCCGTCCTCTTCAGGTGGCTCCTGAGCGCCACCGAGATGGCGTGCGCAATGGAATTTATCCGGTTCTCGCCCAGCCCGATGGGCCTGTCGCCCTTTACCGAGTTCAGGTGCTTCAGGACCTTCACCGGGTCGCCGCCTTCCTCGAAATACTTCGACAGCAGTATGCCGATCAGCGAGGTGAGCCCGCTCAGTTCGCTGCCCAGCGGCGGCATGTTGGTGAATACCTGGTAGGGGCCGTTCTCGTTGAAGTTGATGTGCACGTGCAGCGGCCCGTAGCCCGTCTTGATCTGGTAATACTCCGACGAAACGCCGAACGACTGCGTGGGGGGCCTTTTTTTCTTCGATTTCGCCGCCGTCTCGCCGGCCGGCTGGGTTATGTTCAGCACCTGCTGCGCCTTGGAGCCGTCGCGGTAGACGGTCAGGCCCTTGCAGCCCAGCTTGTGCGCCAGCAGGCAGCAGTCCCTGACGTCCTCTATCTTGGCCGAGATGGGCAGGTTTATCGTCTTTGAAACGGCGTTGTCGGTATGCTTCTGGAAGGCCGCCTGCACCTTGATGTGGTAATCCGGGCTCACGTCGTGCGCGGTCGGAAAAAGCGCCTGGATGTTCTTCGGTATCTCGGGGATGCCGCGTATGGATTTGTGATTGGCCTCGATCTTCTTCCACAGCGCCTTTTCGTCCAGGCCGAAAAAACCGTGCTTTTCGGCCAGCTTCTTGAACAGCGTATTTACCTCGAAGAAGGTGTCCTTGTCCTCGGCCGCTCCGCCCGCCTTTATGACATCCAGCGCCTTGGCGTTGTAGCGCGTGTAGGCCACGGCGAAGAACGGCTCGATGCCTGAGCCCTGCAGCCCGGCGGCTATGGCGATGGTGCCGGTAGGGGCTATAGTGGTGCGCGCGGCGTTCCTGGGCGCCGCGGGCCGCCCGCGGAAATGCTTGCCGTGCGCGTCGTAAATGGAATCTTTCCAGTTGGTGAACACGCCGCGTTCCTTGGCCAGCTCTTCGGAGGCCGCCAGCGCTTTTTCATTGATGAATTTCATCACCTCTTCGGCTTTCTTCAGCCCGGCCGGGCTGTCGTAGGCCAGCCCCAGCTTGACGGCTGTCTCGGCCCAGCCCATTACGCCAAGCCCTATCTTCCTGTTGCACTTGGCTATGCGCTCTATTTCCGGCAGCGGGTAATTGTTCATCTCAATAACATCGTCCAGGAACCGCACCGCCTTAACGATGGTCTCTTCCAGCGCCGGGTAATCCAGCTCGCCCTCGGTTATTTCCCCCTTCACGAAATGCGCCAGGTTTATAGAGCCCAGGTTGCAGGATTCCCACGGCAGCAGCGGCTGTTCTCCGCACGGATTGGTGCTCTCTATCTGTCCCAGCGCCGGGGTGGGATTGGAATTGGTCTCGTTGATGCGGTCTATGAATACGATGCCGGGGTCGCCGGTGGCCCAGGCCGAATCCACCAGCATCCCGAAGAGCTCTTTCGCCTTGAACGAGCCCGTGACCTCTTTGGTCCGCGGGTTCAGCAGCTCGCAGCTTTCGTTCTCTTCCACGGCCTTCATGAATTTGGCGTCCAGGGCGACGGAAATGTTGAAGTTCTCCATCACGCCCGCCTTGGCCTTCATCGTGATGAATTCCTTTATCTCCGGATGCCAATAGGGCAGTATCCCCATGTTCGCGCCGCGCCTGGTGCCGCCCTGCTTTATCACATCGGTCAGCTTGTCGAAAAGCTTCATGAACGAGACCGCGCCGGAGGCCACGCCGCGGGTCTTCCTCACCACGTCGTCCTTCGGCCTCAGCCGGCAGAAAGAGAACCCCGTGCCGCCGCCGGATTTCTGTATCAGGCTCTGCGCGGTAAGCGCCTTGGCTATGCCTTCCATCGAATCCGGCACCGGCAGGACGTAGCAGGCTGAAAGCTGCTGCAGCTCGCGGCCCGCGTTCATCAGCGTGGGGGAATTGGGCAGGAAATTGAAATCGGCCATCAGGCCGTAGAACTCGGCCTTCCAGTGGTCTGCCGCGCGGGCGGCCGCCGGGACGGACTTATACGCTTTTTCCAGGTTCTTCAGCAGCCTGGCGAAATTGGCGTCCCGTTCCTCTGATTCGAACACGCCGTCGTGGAACAGCACGGCCCGGGAGATCTTCCCGCCCTGCGAGGTTTCCAGCCGGCGCAGCTTCACGCCTTCGAAAACGCCCCATCTTTCCGCGTCCGGGTGGAAGAGGAGCTCCGCCAGCGCTATGTTGTGCGCCACCCGCCCGAACATTTCCTCTATCGAGGCCTCGTCCCTGAGGTACTTGTCCTTTATGACCTTCGCCTGGTTCTCGCTGACGTGTATCTTTTTCTTTTCCAAAGGTGTGGTTTTCATTATGCTGGCAACTCCTGGACCGCTTGTTCCACGGACTTTTTAGGATAAAGGGGCCCCGGTTCGGACCGAACAGGGGTGGGTTCTTCGGCTAAAAAGCTTATGGAATTAAGATTAATGTATCAATCCGCCGCGCCTTTGTCAAATCCTAGGACGAAGCCCGTTTTTGACGGGCGATCTCCCCGCGTTCCTATGTTAAACCGCAATGCGCTAAAGTGTTATAATAGGCGCTGGGACCGCACAATTAGGGGGAAAAGCCCGTCTGTTGCCGGTTTGATGGCAAGAGGGCTTAACGACAACGCTTTATGAAGATACAGACCCGGATACTTCTTCTTATGGTCATCCTGCTGTGCCTGGTGGTGGCCGGGATAACCGCGAACATGTTCTTTTTCGAGCGGCAGCGGCTTTACCGGACCGCGTCCAGCCGCGCCGACATTATCATAGCGAGCATCGAGTTCGCGATCCAGGAGTCCATCCGGACGAGCGATGAAGGGATACTGCTCGGTTACCTGAAGCACCGTATGAAGGTCAATCCGGTGATAGAGCTGGCGGTCGTCAACTTCAAGGGCCGCACGATCGCGATCGGAGAGCCCAAGTCCGAGCTTTATTACAGGACGATAGAGGTGGGCGAGTCTGGGGAAGCGATCACGGCGTCCGGCAATGCGAAGCCGGCGGCGTCCGGCGCCGTCTCCGTGGAGCTCGGGTTCTCAAAGGCCGTGCTTGAACAGCTTATCAGCCAGGACCACGCCGCGCTGCTGTCCAGGCTGGCCGCGATAGGCCTTGCCGGCCTGCTGCTGGGGATCATCGGCTCCTGGCTTATAAGCAGGAAGATCTCCGGGCCGATCGTGACGCTGGCCGCGGCGATGCGCGCCGCGGCCGAAGAGACCGCGTCCGGCCGCGCAGACGGCCGTGGCGACGAGGTTCAATATCTTAAGGCGCAGTATGAAGCCATGTCGGAAAAGATCAGGGAATCCGCGCAGTTCAAGGAGGACCTGCTGTTGACGCTGACCCATGAACTCAATAATCCGCTCGCCGGCATAAAGGGCCTGCTGTCCGTCATCAGCGACGAAAAGCTGCGGCCGGGCGCGGATAAGATGCGCGCGGACTGCGAAACGATGTCCAGCGCGGTGAACATCATGGAGCTGTCGCTTTCTAACACCCTCCAGATGTTCAGGCTGAAAGCGCGGCCCGGGCTGAAAATTGAGGAGGTCGTACTGAACGACCTCGTGGACAGCGTGCTGCGGCTCATGGGGCCCACGGCCAAGATGAGGGGGATACTTGTGCAGCGGGAGGTCCCCTCGGATCCGGTCCGTATAAAGGGGGATCAGGAATTGCTGCGCCGCGTGGTCATTAATCTGGTTTCCAACGCCTGCAAGTACACGCCGGACGGCGGCGTGGTGCGCGTACGCCTTGACGATTCGCCGGACAGCGTGGAACTGTCGGTATCGGACAACGGGGTCGGCATAGCTCCCGAGAACAGGGAAGTGCTTTTCACCAGGTTCTACCGCGCTGCAGACCACGGCGGAAAACACGAGCGGATACCCGGCTCCGGTCTGGGCCTGGCCATCGCCAAGCAGGCCGTGGATATGTACGGGGGGAAGATCTGGGTGGAGAGCGAGGTCGGCAAAGGCGCCTGTTTCAGGGTGGTGCTGCCAAAAAAACGGTCGGCGCCCGCGGCGTAGGGGGCTGTCAGCGAATGCGCGCCCGCGCCGCTAGCCTAGGATCCTTTGTATCCGCAGGATCAGTTCTTTGCGGTTGAACGGCTTCAGTATGTAGTCGTCGGCCCCCGCTTCCAGCCCCTCGGCGCGGTAGTCCGCGTCTACCGCCTCACCGGTCAGTATAAGCACCGGAATATGCCTTGTTTTCGGCTCCGCTTTGAACTTGCGGCAGAGCTCCAGACCGTTCCCGTCGGGAAGGTTCACGTCCAGAAGGACCAGGTCCGGCTTGTTCTGCCTGCAGAGCGCAAAACCGTCGGCCGCGGACGATGCGAACGACAGGGAATATCCCTCCCCCGTCAGGACCTCGTCCAGCATGGTCCGCATTATCGGGTCGTCGTCGATAGCAAGAATGGTGCGCATGTAAAGAATGATACCAAAAAACCGGCCGTCCGATGGAATCGCGGGCGGTTCCGCTGCGGAATCAGGCGGGCGGTAAATTGTTATAATAAGCGTGGGGAAAATGGATAAACCCGAAAAAAGATCAGCGAAGCAGCGGCTGAACATCGAGAATTCGCTCAGGAACCGCCAGGACCTGCGCCTGTTCAACCTGCTTGCCGCTCCCGAGGGCGAGTTCCTGGACCTGCTGAAGCGCCTGGAGGCGGACCCCCTTTTCAAAAAGCTTTCCGCGCGCTCCCCCGGCCTCCCTCCGGTCATAGCGCGCTCGCGCCTGCCCGGCTCGGCGTACGCCTGGGTGCACAACCTCGGCGAGCCGCAGCTGGCGGCCGCCATGGATTCCAGGTATATAAGCGGGGAGCTCCTTTCCGCCAGGCCGGAGATAGTGGCCCTGATCGAGCGGCTGGGCGCGGAGAATTTCGAGCGGTATTTCCTGGGCGAAGACTGCGTTCCGGCCGAAGAGATCTGCCGGGCCGCGGCCCTTACCGCGCGGCAGGTGGGCCGCATAAGGGACTTCGTGAACGCCTTCCTGGCCGCCCACGAGAACCTGCCCGCCCGGGCTGACGACGGCGGGCGGCAGTTCAAGCTGACGGCTTTCGTGGGCAAAACGGCCGGCGGCCGCCTGGAGCTGTCCTACGCGCACCCGTCCTACGCGCGCGGCCTCTACAGCGTGGATCCGGGCGCGCTGGAGAAGCTTAAAAAGTCCGGCGCCCTGAGCGCCCCCGAGCTCCGGCGGCTGGGCGCCCTGGTAAAGACGGTTGAGCTGGTCAACTGGCGCAAGAAGGGCCTGCAAAAAGTCCTGGAGGGCATCCTGAAATACCAGCGCGACTTCTTCCTCGGGGGGCCCCTGAAGCCGCTGTCCCAGCGCTCTTTCGCCGCGGAGCTGGCCCTGAACCCCAGCACCGTCTCGCGCCTCATAGCGCGGCGCAGCCTTAAGGCCGGTGACGATGAGGTCCCGCTCAAAAGCTTTTTCCCGTCCAAAAAAGAGCATATTATTGCTAAAATAAAAGAATTGTCGGACCCCGGCGGGAAGCGGAAGCTGAGCGCCCGCCTGCTGGCGGATGAGCTTAAAAAGCGGTTCGGCATAAAAGTGTCAGTGAGAACGTTGAACCTTTACAGGAACGGGAAATAGGCTGCTATGGCGAAAACTCCGGACGACGCCTGTGCGGGCAAGGTCCAGAAAGACCTGTTCAAATCCATTTTCGACGAAGCCGCCGAGAAAATGATAGTGACCGGCCAGGACGACAAGGTCTGCCTGGCCAATAAAAGCGCCCTGGACCTGCTCGGCTACAGGCCTGAGGACATAATAGGGTCCGACATCTCCGGCCTGATGCTGGAAAAGGACCGCGAAGAATTCAGGAACCTGCTTAAGACCGTGGCCAAGGCCGGCGTGGTCCGCAATTACAAGTTCTACCTGCTCACCTCCAAAGAAAGCATTATCAGGGTTTTCCTGACCGGCGTGGCGCTCGGCGGTGGCGGCGGCGCTGTGAGCGGCTACTGCCTCTACCTGACCCTGGCCAACACCGACGAATGGGCCGCGCTGAAGGACCCTCAGTTCTTCCAGTCCGTGGCCAGGAAGATCAGCCGCCTGACCTCTATCGGCCAGCTGACCTCGGTCTTCGCGCACGACATCAAGAACCCGCTGCACGTTATCCTGTCCACTTCCGAACTGCTGCTCTCCTCCGGCACGTTGAACGAGGACCTCAAAGCCAACATGGGCCTGATAGAGCGCAACGCGCAGCGCGCCTCCAAGATAGTGAAGACCCTGCTGGATTTCTCCAGGAGCGGCATCTGCCAGCTGCGGCCCTATTCCCCGAACGACATCTCGGACTACTGCCTCGGCCTGATGGAAAGTTCCCTGAAGCCGGCCAAGGTGCGCATCGTGAAAGAGCTGGGCGCGGTGCCCAAGGTTTTCCTGGACCCCCATTATCTCCACAGCGTGGTCTATAACCTGCTGACCAACGCGGTGGAGTCCATGTCCGGCAGGGAGGGGGAGATAACGCTGCGCACCCGCTGGGACGCGGACAAGAAAACCGCGCACCTGTCCATCACGGACAGCGGCCGGGGCATGGACGACAAAATGCTGGCCAACCTCTTCCAGCCTTTTTTCACGACGAAAGAAACCGGCACCGGCCTGGGGCTTTACCTGGCCCGCCAGATAATGAACGAGCACAGCGGGGAGATCTCCGTGGCCTCCGAGCCCGGCAAAGGCACCTGCGTGGAGCTGACCTTCCGCAAGATAGCATAATGGCAAATATCCTCATCATCGAAGACGACGCCGACACCCGGCAGGTCCTCAAGAACGTGCTGGCCACCAAAAAGCACGAGTCCGCCTCCGCGGCCTCCGGCGCCGAGGCCCTGGAGCTGGCCAGCGCCGTCACCTTCGACGCCGTCCTGCTGGACCGGGTGCTGGGCGATATGGACGGGCTGGTGGTGCTGGAGAAACTGAAAAGCGAGGACCAGGGGCTTCCCGTCATCATGCTCACCGGCCACGCCGACATCCAGAGCGCCGTAAAGGCCATGAAGCTGGGGGCGGTGGAATACCTGGTGAAGCCCGTCTCCAACGAGGAATTGCTGCTGATCATCGAAAAGGCGGTCAAGGAGCGGCGGTTCCTGCTGGAGTTCGAAGCCCTGAAAAGCCACATCTTCAACACCACGGGCCCCGGCGACACTGTCATCGGCGAGAGCCGCGAGATAAAGAATATCACCGGCCTTGCCGCCCAGGTGGCGGCCAGCGACCTGACCGTCATACTCAGCGGGCCCTCCGGTTCCGGCAAAGAGGTCTGGGCGCGCCAGGTGCACCGCCTGAGCTCCAGGAACAAGAACCCTTTCGTGGCGCTCGACTGCGGCGCCCTGCCCGAGAACCTCGTCGAAAGCGAGCTCTTCGGCTATGAAAAAGGCGCGTTCACCGGCGCCGACCGCAGGAAGCCCGGACTTTTCGAGGCGGCCTTCGGCGGAACGCTGTTCCTCGACGAGATATCCAACCTGAATTTCTCCACCCAGGCCAAGCTGCTGCGCGTCCTGGAGGAAAGAAAGATACGCCACCTGGGCGGGAAAAAGGACATACCGGTGGATGTGCGCATCATAGTAGCCACCAACAAGGACCTGCAGGCCTCCATACAGGCGGGCTCCTTCCGCGAGGACCTGTTCCACAGGCTTAACCAGTTCACCATCGCCCTGCCCGGCCTGGCCGCGCGCAAAGAGGATATCCCGGCCCTGGCGCTGTCTTTCCTGGCCGAGGCGAACAAAACCCTGAAGAAAAATATTACCGGCGTCTCCGAAGCCGCCATGGAAATATTGAAGACCTACCCCTGGCCGGGCAACATCAGGGAGCTGAAAAATGTCATCACGCGGGGCGCGCTGCTGGCGGAAAAAGAGATCCTGCCGCGGCACCTCGGGCTTGAAGCCGCCTCGGCAACGCTGCTGTCCTGTGTGGAAACAGCCGAGTATGAAATTAAAGATCTGAACCTGAAAAACTCCGTGAAGTCGTTAGTCGCGGAGATAGAAAAAAAGATGATAGCGCAGGCCCTCCAGAAAACCTCCGGTAATAAATTGCAGGCCGCCAAGCTCCTTGGCATAGACCGCAAAGCCTTATATAACAAACTTAAGGCATATAAAATAGATTAATAATTGTGGAATAATATCCACAACGGGGTGTGATAAAAATCCACACTGGGGATTTCTGTCCACACTTTTTGTAAAGACTATTTAACAAAACCGTCCTATTTTCGTTTTACCCAAATCCTATAATATGCTGGACCAGCCGGGCTCGGAGCGCAAGCTTCCAGTTAATCCGGCTGACTAAAATTTTATTCATGAACGGGCCGGTTTGGCCTTTCCCCGGCGGGAAACGCCCTGGGTTTGACCGGCAGGCAGTGCCGAAAGTTCGAAAGGAGGAGTGCTCCAGGCGATGAAAAATGGCGGAAAAGCGGGAACGGACCGGGAGTTTTTAACCGTTTTATGGCTATGAAGGCCTGTGAAGCGGCGCCCGCGCGCGTTTTGGCAATCTTGTTGCTACTAACA
>CAZJUL010000094.1:1110-9297 GCA_964549095.1 uncultured Elusimicrobiaceae bacterium | reverse complement strand
CCTGCACGACCAGCGTGGTACCCATGACCGAAAAAGCGGTCTGCGTGCCGGTCAGTCCCGAACCTATAACGACAAAGGATGATCTCACTACAGCGCCGCCGTTTATATCCATCTTCCGGTCCGGGGAATTGGTCCCTATACCAACCCTTCCGTCAATCTTCGCGTCGATAATAGAGGTGGCCACCTGGAAAACATCCTGGGAGCCGCTCAGGCCGGTGCCCGTGATCGCTACGGAGGACCGTATCAGCGCCGCGCCGTTCACGTCGAAGTTATAGGTGGGCAGGGCGATGCCGACGCCCACGGTGTTCATTGTCAAATCCTTCCTGGCCACAAGAAGGCCGCTGCCCACGTTCAGCACGTCGCCCGCGGCGACCAGTTCGCCGGTTACGGTGAACGACGACCTGAACGTGGTCCCGCCGGCCGGCACTATGCGGAAGATCTCGGTACCGTCGCTGAAGTTGTTGGCGGCTGCCTTATATACCAGGTCCCGGCTTCCCATCCTGAAACCCAGAAGTCCTTTGCCCGGGGTCGCCAGCTCATCCCACTTTATATAAGTATCGCCGGCAAGAGGATGCAGATCAATGTGTGCGCCTGCATTGGAACTATCGCTGTCGTGGCCTATGCGTATGCTCTTTATCGTATGGAACTGGGCGGAAGGGTAGTTCACGCCCAGGCCCATCTGGCCTTCGGGAGTAACTACCATATCGTAATAATCCATAATCGCGTTATTGGTGCCCACCACCAGGGTATAGGTGTTGCCGTTCCGCTCGCCGACCTTCAGCGTCGCCGTGTCTTCGCCTTTGCTGTTGCCTACGGTAATGGAAGAAGTGTAGATATCGCCGTAATGCGTGCCGTAGAGGCCCGCCCCGGCGGTAACGCTGGAAACTGCCATTATCCCGCCGTTCACTACCAGTTTGTGGGAGACGGTGGTGGTGGCTATCCCTACGGAGGCGGCGGCCGTGCTGGCGAAGAGCACCGGCGAAGCCGTGTTGAGGCCTATCAGGGTGTCGGCGTTTATGTGCATGGCTTTTGCCGGATTGCTGGTCCCAATGCCGAATTTCCAGTTGCCGGTAATGTCGGCTTTTATCCGGAACACTTCCATTCCTCCGGCGTCGACATTGGAAGCGGCCGCCCTGTAGATAAAATCCCTGGAGGCGAATTCAAAGCCCAGCGCGCCCTGGCTGGGGACGACGGGGATGGAATCGTCCATCCACCTGATAAACCCGGACCCCGCGTAGCTGTTTATGGTCAGGCTGGAGGGGTCGCCCAGGAGGGAGTTTGAAACCCGCAGCTCTTTATGGACGTCCAGGTTGGCGGAGGGATTGGTGAGATGAACGCCCACATAGCCGTCCTTGGTGACGACCATTGAATAATACGCCGGGTCCGCTATCGTGGACACGACAAGCACATAGGGGGAAGCGCCCGTGGCGTCCAGCACCGTAACGCTGGAATTGGTCACGATCAGAGCCGCGTTCAGGGCCAGCGGCCCCGACATACTGTCGCCGCTCTTGGCGACCTTGTCGGAGTCGGTGCCCAGCACGCCGGTTAGCCCCGAGCCGTCGCCGATGAAATAATCCGCGGTTACGCCGCCG
Organism: uncultured Elusimicrobiaceae bacterium; assembly: GCA_964549095.1. Classification (GTDB taxonomy): domain Bacteria; phylum Elusimicrobiota; class Elusimicrobia; order Elusimicrobiales; family UBA9959; genus JAHJSU01. The sequence goes on along the minus strand of CAZJUL010000094.1, from coordinate 7,705 downwards.
TTCTGCACCAGGATGCTGGTCGCGGTCTGGATGCTGTAGGCGTTCACCCCGGCCCAGGTGAAGGTCGCGCTGGACGCGGTCAGGGCGTTCACTGAAGTGATGGAGTTGGCGCTCAGCGGGCCCTGTGTATAGATGCCGGTCAGCGCGGTAAGGCTGGAAACGGCCATGATGCCGCCCTCCACCCGGAGTTTATGCGTGGGGATGTTCGTCCCTATCCCCATATTGCCGTTGTTCTTAAGATAAAGGTGCCAGGTCTGCTGCGCCGGGTCGGTGGTCACGGCGAGGGAATAGGGGGAGGAGGCATCGCTGGTTATAACGGTAAGGCTGGAGCCCGCGAGTATCAGGTGCCCGCTCATCGTATCCCCGGCCTTGAGGACTTTTGTGGAGTCTTCGGATACGACGCCGGTAACCATCGAGCCGTCGCCTATAAACTTGGCCCCGGGAGCCAGGTAGACGTGGGAGCTTATGTAGATGCCGCCGTACCTGGCTGCGGTGGTTGAGGAAATTTCCACGGGGAGGGTGGTGCCGACCTTGGGCTGGAACTGCAGCTTCTTCGCGAGAATGCCATAAGCGTCGGTGACGGTCAGGCTGGAGCCGGCGTAGGAATTGGCGATAGTGCTGGAAATGGTGATCGAACCGAAGATCCTGTCTTTGTTGTATTTTGACACCTTGGAATCATCGTTGACCGAAGTAAGGTAGGCCCCGTTGCCGTGGAAATAATCGCCGTACACGTGGCCGTCCCCCGTCACGCGGAAGGCGTCGGAGTAGCCGGCTGACACTACCAGTACGTCGCCGGTTTCGCCGGCGCCGGTGGAGATATGCAGTTTCGCCCTGGGGGCGCTGGTGGAGATGCCCACGTTGCCCGGGTTGGAGCTGTAAATATCCTGGTTCTCGTTCGCGGAATTCCACTTGGTATCGCCCGCGGCCGTGTACTGTACGGAGCCGTTAGGGAATTTAAAGCCGCAGGTGTTGTTGTCCCTGCAGGAGCAGACGTCACCGGCCAGGTCTTCGCAGTCGCCCTGGCTTTCCACCATGCCGTTCACGCTCAGCTGGGAGCCGGGGGAGATGCTGCCCACCGAGATGCCGCCCCTGACGTAAAGGTTGGAGGAAATGGTGACGGCCCCGTAGGTGCTCGCGTCCTGGGACCCTATTATATCGACCTTGAAAGTGGGAGTCTGCGGCACTTCGTCCGCCATCGGAACATAAGCGGGACCGGCGGAAGCGGTGGAGGCGTAAAGTGAATTGAAAGCGTAGGGGGAGGCCTGCAGGCGCGCCCGCGGCTGCATGGCTTCATACTGGCCGCCGCAGTCCCCGTCGGCGTCCACCTGAATTTCCAGCCAGACGGCGTTGCCCGTGAAGACGGAAGCGGGGATGCCGCCTGAAGTGGCGGGGCCTATCTCCACGTCGTAGCGGCCCCGTGAACCCGGCACATTGCAGCGGCTCTCGGTGAACAGCGCCGAGCCGCCGGAGGCGGCGTCAAAGAGGACGAACTTGATGTCCTGGGGGGAATCCACGGCCGTATTGGTTATCTTGCTGACCAGGAAGCCCTGGTAATTCACGGTCTGCGGTACGGCGGCGAAGGCCGGGGGGAACAAGGCGAGGAGCAGCGCGGCGGCGCAGTGCAGGGCGGTATCCGAGAGACGCGATCTTATGTAAGCCGAAAATCCCATATAAACCTCCGCTAGTCTTTCCGCATATCAGGCGTTCAAGCCTCTGGAAACCCTTCCGTCCCTACTTGATCACCGCCACGGTGCCGTTATAAACGTTGCCGCCGGATTCTATCTGGTAAATATAAACACCGCCGGGCACGGCCAGACCGCCGCTTTTGCCGTCCCAGACCAGGGAATTGGAAATATTCCCGGCGGTCATCTTCGCTACAAGGGCGCCTTTCAGGTCGTAGATCCGCCCCTTCACGCCCGACTCCATCGGGTTGTCGAAAACGAATACCATGCTATCATTTTTCCCGTCGCCGTTGGGAGTGAGCAGCCTGTTGGAAAGGCCCGACGCGTCCGCTGAGAACGCGACGGAGCGCTCCGAAGCGCGGACCTGGTATTTGCCCAGCAGCGCCGTCTGCAGCGAGATGTTATTGCCCTCCCCGTCCACCTTGCCGTAAACCTGCAGCCATTTGGCCCCGTTGTGATAATAAAGGCTGATGTTCCCGGGTTCCCCGGAGGAAGGGACTATGGCGCCGCCGGAGGTGCGGTAGAACACCTTCAGGGTGGCCGGGGTGGAAAGCTTGAACTGCTCCACCTTTTCTATCCCGCCCCTGTAAGCGGCGAATTCCACGGACCGCAGTACCCTGCCGTCCAGGTCTTCGGCGTGGGGGATAATGTCCACGGTGTAGAAGCTCAGCGGGTCCGGGTTCGCGCCGTCCGAGATAAAATCCACGCGGCCGGCGTCGGGGATCTCAAGCAGGCTGGCGTTGTCGGCCGCCGTGAAATACAGCGCCCCGCCGGAATTGCCCTGGGTGTAGGACGGGTCGGAGTACCCGGCCTGGTTGAGCGCCTTCACGTGGTAATAATATTCCTCGCCGGACCCGGCGGTATTGTCCGTCCAGTTGAACGTGCCGGTGGAGAGCTGGGGGCCCAGCGCTGCCCATTCCGCGTTGGCGGGGGCCGTGGCGCGGTAGACCTGGTAGCCGTTTATCTCGTACGGGAAGATCGGGTTGAAGCGGTCGTTGAACGGCATCCGGTTGGCGAAGCCGGCGGGCGCTATCCAGGACATGCTCACCGAGGTCGGCGAGGCGGTCACCCTGAAATTCATGGGGGCCAGCGGGACCATGGCGAACACGTAGGCGATATTGGAGACCTCGGAGGTCAGCAACTGGTCATTCACGCTTTCTATAGCGAAATAATAGGTGGTGCCCGTGTTAAAACCCTCTATCACGCGCGTATCGCCCGCGCCGATGGCGAGCGGGGTCCAGGTTTGGGCTATCTCTACTGCGGCCGCGAAGGCCGCGTCGGTATTTATCGGGGCGGCGCTGGAGTAGCGCAGTATGTACCTGTTCACCGTCCCGCTGTTGCGGTACCAGTTCGCAGCGGGGGCGGACCAGGTCATGCGCAGGCTGTAGCTTGAGACCGTCACCAGCAGCAGGTCGTTGACGGGGGAGGGCTGGGGATAGAACGAAAGCTGGCCGCTCCTGCCCGAGAAGGAAGTTGCCGCGGCGGTGGACACCGCCGCCTCCTGCGCCCCGCCGTTATGTTCGAAGGTGGAAGAATAGGCGTAGGCCGGGGCGGAGAGAAAGCCGCCGCCGATGTCGGCGAAATTGGAGCTCTCCATCCGGGCGCCCAGGGCGGCGGCGGGAAAAGCCAGCAGCAGGAAAAAGGTTCTCGCGGTCATATATCGTTCTTAAAGAATTACGTTTACTTATTATACGCGCTGATTGCGACTAAAATATTGCGGATTCGTGACAATGGGACGGCGATTTCACGACGAAGAAATCATATTTTCGCAATAAAATAGTCATAATTGAAAGGTAAGATTACCCCAGGCAGATCCCGGCTTTGGCCCGCGCGGGCGGCGGACCGGGCGTAATTTTTATGAAAAGATACCTGGCGCCTTTCCTGGTCCCGCTGGCGATATTCGCCGCGCCGCTCCTTTCCGTCCCGGCGCTGGAACGGGCCGCCGGAGCCGCCGGCACGCTGCCCAGCTCCGTCGCCCTGAACAGGACCGTGACGCCCAACCACGACCATAAGAACGACACCTTTATTTTCAAATGCTACAACCCCAGGGACTTCCACATCACGGCGTCTATCTACGGGCTCCGCGGCGAGAAGATAGCCTCCATGCGGCTCAAGTCCGAGGCTTACCCGTACTGCTACATGGAATGGAACCCAGATTCCACCGGCAAGGTCCCGGGCGGCGTCTATATATATGAAGTGATACTTAACGATAAGAGCTATAAAGGCACGGTAGTGGTGGTGAGGTAGGGAAAAGGGTTTCAGGGTAAAGGATATGAAAGCGGGTATGAATACTCATCAAAACAAAAGCGGCGCGCCGGCGCTTCACGCGCTCCTGCCCGCTTTTATCATACTCCTTTATTCCTTATCACCGGCCTTCGCGGCTTTCGAGGACCTCGGCATGGGCGCCAGGGTGCCGGGCATGGGCAACGCTTTCGTGGCCATCGCGGACGACGCCAGTTCCGTCTATTACAACCCGGCCGGCCTCGCCCTGGTGGAGCGGACCAAGGCGATGGCCTCGCATTCGATGCTTTATTCGGGGCTGAACGACGGCTCCAGCCTGGGGCTTACCAATATGGCCGTAGCCGTGCCGCTGCCGGGCGGCAAGCTGGGCACGGCGGGCTTCATGTGGAACCAGTTCTCGCTTTCCGGGGTCTATTCCGAACGGACGGTACAGGCCGCCTACGGCTTCAGGTTCGCCAAGAACACCCTGTTCGAAAAATTCGCGGCCGGCGCTTCCATAAAATACCTGAGCCACTCCTTTTCCAAGCTCGACGAAGCCTACACCTCTATGGACGGCCTCACCGCCGGCGGGCCCGACCCGGTGCTGATGGGCAACGGTACCAGTTCCGCCTTCGACGCGGACGCGGGCCTGCTGTATTTCCTGAACAAGAAGTTCACCCTGGGCGCCGCCGTAATGAACCTCCGGCAGGCCGACGTGGGCTTCGCCGCCACCGACCCCGTGCCCATGAAGACGCGGGTGGGCGGCTCCTATAAAAGCCTCTGGATGGTGATGACGGCCGAGGGGAGGCTGCAGAAAGGCCCGGACGGCAAGCTGGACAAGGACTTCGTGTTCGCCGCCGAAAAGATCTTCCCGAGCCTGGACAGGGGCGACGTCGGCGTCAGGGCCTCGCTGGCCGCGGGCGACCGCGAGTTCAGGCAGATCACGGCCGGGCTCTCTTACAAGATCCACAAGATACAGTTCGATTACGGCTTTTCCATACCGCTCGGCACCATACAGAGCACCATGGGGAACCACCGGCTGGCCATGGTCTACCATTTCGGCTCCCCGACGGCCGACGAGCAGCACGCCGCCCAGCTGCTGGACGAATACAAGCGGCTCAGGGAGAGCCCGGACTATTCCAGCTCGCGGAACACGATGAACCTGAACGACCCGCGCCTGAAAGAGGTCAAGTCTTTCATCAACCAGGAGAATTTCTACGCGGCTAACAAGCTGTTCACCGACAAGATAGGGGACCTGCTGCCCGATCCCTCGGCGGTCAACCTGTCCAAGCGCCTCGGGCTGGTGGCGGCCTTCTACCCCGCCATGCCCAGGGAGGCGCGCCGCACCCCCGGGGACGAAATGCTGGGGGCCGGGATACAGAACTACCTGCGCGGCAACGACGTCACCGCGGTGAAGCAGATCTCCTTCGCCCAGGCCGAAAAGCAGCAGGACTCCGCCCTTTCCAATTTCCTGGACAAGGTGGAAGAGAACACCCACCTGAAGGGCGACCGCGTCCCGCCAAACTTCACCCGCGGCTACATACCGTACAAATTCCAGGAATCGGACGCGCTCTACGCGGTCAAGAAGTACGACGAGGCGCTGCGGATGCTGCAGGACATACTTAATTTCGACCCTGAGAATATCCTGGCTTTGAAAAAGGCCGGCTCCTGCGACTACCTGCTGGGCAACTACGGCCAGGCCCGCGCTGCCTGGGAATCCGCGGTCAAAAAGGAGAACGATCCGGCGGAGAAGGAAAAACTTTCGAAAATGGTCAGCGACGCCAGCAAAAAGGCGGGCAAGGACTCCTGGGAGCCCGTGAACCCGAAGGCCGACGGCGGCGGGATCACGGCGCCGCTGGAGGGCATGATACCCGCGGGCGCCGGGGCTGCCGGGGCCGCGGCCGAAAAGCCGGCCAAGACCGGCAACGCCAGGGAGATAGAGAAGTTATACCAGCAGGGCGCCGACTACTACACCAAGGGGGATTACGGCAGAGCGGCGGACTCGTTCAGGAAGATAATGACACTGGACCCGGAAAACTCACAGGCAAAAAAAGCCCTGGAGCGCATCATCCGGCTGTCCAGGTAGAATACCGATCCTGGCGCTGTGCGCTAAATCATGCGGCTTTACCACAAGCTTAACGCGGCTTTGGTCGTCACGGCCCTGCTCTCCGCGGGGCTGCTGTCCGTCATATTTTTCCGCTTCCAGCGCGCCGGAATAATCGAGAACGAAAAACGGATGATGTCCCTGACGGCGCAGGGCGTCAGGAATGTCCAGGAAGAGGCCGTTCTGGCCCGCGACCAGTTAATGCTGGTGGACTATCTTTCCGGCCTGTACGCTTACCACCCGGAGATCGCGGCGCTGGAAACTTTCAACGGCAGGTCCTGGCAGCTGGTCAGGCCGCGGGGAAAGACCGCCGGAGCCGTCAAAGAGAGGCCCGGGAAACCTTCGCCGCCCCGGCCAAAGCTCGCCGCCGCGCCGCCGCCGCAGGACTCGCCGCCCGAAGAATTCGCAGCCGGCGGTTACGGGGCCAGGATCTATTTCTCGCGGAAATACCTGTCGCAGGAACGCGCCCGGCAGCTGGCCGAACTTTCCAAGCGCCTCTACTGGTCGCTGGCGGCCGCCGTCTGCGTTTCGGCGCTGCTGGCCCTGGCGCTGAACTTCCACCTGACCAGGCGCCTCAGGGCGCTTTCGC
>CAZJUL010000094.1:855-1100 GCA_964549095.1 uncultured Elusimicrobiaceae bacterium | reverse complement strand
ACATCCGCGGGTCGGACGAGATAGCCCAGCTGGCGGCCAACTTCAATTCCATGTCGCGCAAGCTGCTGGAACTGGAGACGATGAAAAAAGATTTTACGGCTTCCGTCACGCACGAACTGCGCTCCCCGCTGGGGGCGATAGAAAGCCACGTCTCGCTGCTGCTGCGCAAGGAGAGGCCGCAGGCTGAGCGGGAGAGTTTGGAGCGGATAAAGGCCAACGCCGGGCGGCTGGCCAATTTCGTAACC
>CAZJUL010000094.1:0-845 GCA_964549095.1 uncultured Elusimicrobiaceae bacterium | reverse complement strand
CTGGCCAGGATAGAGCGGGGCAAGATGGACCTGCACCTGACCGGGGCCGACCCCTGCGCCCTGGCCCGCGACGCGGCGGATTTTTTCCGGCCGAAGGCGCTGGAAAAAGGCCTTTCGCTGGAAACGGAGGCCGGGCCCGGCCGCCCCATAAACCTGGACAGGGAGCTGCTGACGCACGTTTTCACCAACCTGGTCTCGAACGCCATCAAGTTCACGCCGGCCGGCGGGCGCGTGACGGTGGGCGCGGCCTTCTCCGCCGACGGAAAGACCTTCCGGGCCAGCGTCAAAGATTCCGGACCGGGGATACCCCCGGAAGAGCGGAGCAGGCTGTTCTCGGTGTTCGGGCAGGCCGCGGCCGGCAAGGCCGCCGGCGGGACCGGGCTGGGGCTGGCGCTGTGCAAGGGCATCATCGACATGCACAAGGGCCGCATCGGCTTCGATCCCGGACCCGGCTCCGGCGCGGATTTCTGGTTCGAGATCCCGGCGGACCGCCCGCTTGAAGAGGACGGGGGGATAAAAGCGGAGAAAAAAACCGCGGCTTAGCGGCAGCAAAACGATGGGCCGGTGAGCCGGCAAGCGGGGAATTTTTACGGGGTTGGTGTTTTACCCGCGCACCCGGGGCCGGGCGCGTTTATAATTCGTATTCCTGTAATAACTTTGTAATCTGTATGGTTTAAAATTATAGGTAGCAGGTCCACATCTATGCGCAAACGCTGTTTATCGGCAATAATGACCATCGTCTTTTTCGCGGGAGCGGCCCGCGCCCAGCAGGCGCCGGCGGCGCCCGGCGCCGAGTCCAGCGAGATCTCCTCGCGCATGCAGGAAGACCTTTCCCGCCTGCTGGC
>CAZJUL010000093.1:0-9328 GCA_964549095.1 uncultured Elusimicrobiaceae bacterium | reverse complement strand
CAGCCTGGCGGCCGTGCCCTCGGACTTTACCTTCATGGGCGTGAGCTCATACGCCGTACACATGGACTGGTCCGGTGCCGGCAACGGTCCCGGGGTGATGTACCGGGTGCTGATCTCCACGGCTTCCGACCCGGAGTTCCCGGGAGTCGGGCAGGTGGTGACCGCCTCGGACACTTATGCGGCTGAAGTCAGCACTTCGGGGCTTGAGGCTTCGACCGATATCTATTTCAAAGTCGCGGCCAGGAACAATAACGGGGTCTTCACCGCCTATTCGGTAGTCGCCACGACCCGGACGCAGGAGCCCGGCACGCTGCCGCCGCCGATAGCGGGTGTGCTGACCGCCTACCCGTCGTCAATAACTGCCGGGTGGTCCCTGGTCAGCGGCGCCACCGGCTATACGCTGGCGGCCTCGGTGAATTCCGGCGGTTCGCCCGAGCCCATATACGCTTCAAGCACCACGCTCGGCCCGCCCCTGAGCGCTTCCGTCTTTGAGCCGGCCCTCGCGCTCGACACGGTCTATTATCTCTTCGTGCGGGCCAACGGCCCGGTCAGGTCCAGCGCCTGGGCGGATTATCCGCCCATAGCCACCCTCCTAGCCAACCCGCCGGCTTTTACGGATTTCACCAATGTGGGGACCGATTCCGCGGATTTCAACTGGTCGGCCAACGGCAATCCGGATACGGTCACAAAGTACCGCGTGCTGGTTTCCACCGCGCCCGACCCGCAGACTCCGGACGGGGCCGTGGTGACGGCCTCCGATACCTACAATGTGGCGCTGACCACCGGCGGGCTGTCGGCCGATACCACTTACTACTTCACTGCCGCCGGCGTGAACAAGGACGGGGTGGCCACCGCCTATACCGCGGTGCAGTCCACCGCCACGGCCGCCTACGCGCCAGCATCCGCGGTCTTAACGGACGTGGGCGCGGCTTCCATCAAGTTCAGTTGGTCGGCCAACGGCAATCCGGAGCCCGGCACGAAGTACCGCGCGCTGGTCTCCACCGCCCCGGACCCGCTGAATCCCGGCGCCGGGCAGGTGGTGACGGCTTCGGACACCTATGCCGTTTCGCTCACCACCTCCGGGCTCGCCGCCGACACCACCTATTATTTCCGCGCGGCCGCGCTGGGCAATAACGGCACGCTGACGGCTTATACGGCGGCGCAGGGCACGGCCACGCTTTTGGGCTACGACCCGCTGTTCACGGATTTCACCGGCATGGCGGCGGACGCGATACAGTTCAACTGGTCGGCCAACGGGAACGCGGACCCCGGCACTTTGTACCGGGTCTATGTTTCGACGGCCGCCGACCCGCTGAACCCGGGGACGGGGCAGGTGGTGACGGCTTCCGACACTTATAACACTTACCTGAGTTCTTCCGGGCTTACCGCGGACGCGACTTATTTCTTTACCGTGGCCGGGATCAATAAGAACGGCGTGGCTACCGCTTATACGGCGGCGCAGGGCACGGCCACGCTGCTGGGCTTCGACCCGGTGTTCACGGATTTCACCGGCGTTGGCAGCGGCGCCATACAATTCAACTGGGACCCCAACGGCAACGCGGATCCGGGCACATTGTACAGGGTTTATGTGTCCACGGCCGCCGATCCGCTGAACCCCGGGACGGGGCAGGTGGCGACGGCTTCCGACACTTATAACACTTACCTGAGTTCTTCAGGGCTTACGGCGGATGTCATCTATTATTTCCGCGTGGCCGGCATCAACAGGAACGGCGTGGCAACCGCTTATACGGCGGCGCAGGGCACGGCTACGCTGCTGGGCTATGACCCGTTCTTCACGGATTTCACCGGCGTGGCGGCGGACGCGGTACAGTTCAACTGGGACCCTGACGGCAACGCCTACCCGGGCACGCTGTTCAGGGTGTATGTCTCCACGGCTTCCGACCCGCTGAACCCGGGAACCGGGCAGGTGGTTACGACCTCGGATACCTATAACGCTTATTTGAGTTCGGCCGGGCTCACGGCCGACTCCAGGTATTATTTCCGCGTGGCCGGCGTGAACAAGAACGGCGTGGCGACGGATTATACGGCCGCCCAGGGCACGGCCACGCTGCTCGGCTTTGACCCTGTTTTCACGGAATTCACCGGCCTCGGGATGAATTCGGTGCAGTTCAACTGGTCGGCCAACGGGAACGCGGAGGCCGCCACCCTGTACCGGGTCTATACTTCCACGGCTTCGGACCCGCTGAACCCGGGCGCCGGGCAGGTGGTCACGGCCTCGGATACCTATAACGTCTCGCTGACTACCTCCGGCCTGTATGCCAACACCACCTACTATTTCAGCGTGGCCGGCGTGAACAAGGACGGCGTGGCCACGAATTATACGGCGGCGCAGTCCACCGCTACCTGGGCGGACACCCCGGTCTTCCTGAACTTCAGCGGGGTGGGGGCCGGCGCTATTACCTTTAACTGGTCTGACGGCACCAACCCGCCGGGCGTGCTGACCCGTATCCTGGTCTCCACCGCGCCGGAGCCGCTGAACCCGGAGGGCGCGGTGGTAACCTCTTCGGAAACCTATAATGTCTGGTTCACCTCTTCCGGGCTCACCGCCGATACGGTGTATTATTTCACGGCCGCGGATATAGGCCACGGCGGCAGGATAACCACCTATACGGCGGCGCACGGCACTTCCACGCTGGTGGAATTCCCGCCGGTGTTCACGGACTTCACCAATGTGGAAGCGGGTTCCGTCAGGTTCAACTGGGACCCCAACGGCAACCGCGACCCGGGCACGCGCTACCGCGCGCTTGTTTCCACAGGCACGGACCCGCTGTACCCGCTGGCGGGGGAGGTCGTGACCGCCTCCGATACCTATAATACTTATCTGAGCTCCGGCGGGCTGGCCGCGAACACCACTTACTATTTCATGGCGGCCGGCATGAACGCGGATAATGTGCTGACCGATTATTCGGACATCGGGAGCACGGCCTCGCTGGCTAATATCCCGCTGACCGCGGTCTCCACTTTCAGCGGCCTCGGCTCCGCCGGCTTCACGGCTTCCTGGGACGGCAACGGGAACCCGGCCGGCACGCTCTATACCGTGCAGGCTTCCACCGCCCAGGATTTCAACGCGGGCGTTACCTACCAGGCTGCCGCTTCCACGGCCCCGGCCGCCGGCCCTTCGTACGCTTTCACCGGTCTGAACTTCTCTACCGAATATTTCTTCCAGGTCCGGGCGGTGAACCACAACGGCATTTATACGGACTACGCCCCGCTGGGTTCCACTGTCACCCTGCCGCTGCCGGCCCCGGTCATAGACGCCGTCACCGGCTTCTCCACTTATTCGCTGACGGCGGCCTGGAACCTGGTGGGCCAGGCCACCGGCTATACGCTGGCCGCCTCGGCCGGCGCCGGCAACCCGCCGTCGCCGGTCTTGGCTTCCAGCGTCACGCTGGGGAACCTGAGCGCCGCGCTCGGCGCGCCTGACACCGCGGCGCTGGGCCTGATAACCACCTACTATCTCTTTGTCCAGTCGAACGGGCCCGCCGGTTCCAGCGCCTGGTCGGCCTATCCGCCGGCCTCCACGCTGGCCAACCAGCCGCTGACGGCCGGGACCACTTTCAGCGCCGTGACCGGAACCGGCTTCTCGGTAAGCTGGGACAATAATTCCAACCCGCTGGGCCTTACGCGCTATACGGTGCAGATTTCCACCGCCCCGGACTTCAACGAAGGGGTAACCGACCAGGTGGCTTTTACCACCGCTCCCGCCGCCGGCCCGGGCGCGGCATTTTCCGGGGTGAATTACGATACTTACTATTATTTCCGGGTCCGCGCGGCCCATAACAACGGGACGTTCACCGATTGGACGGAGCTGGGCTTTGTGAAGACCCTGGCCCAGCAGGTCATCCATTCCGCCGGGGACGGCGTCATCTTTTACGGCAAAGCGGGAAGCGCTGCCCCGCAGTTCCGCACTTATTTCAGCACCAGCAATACTTTCGGCTCCACGGCGAACACCCTGGCTGGCGGTTCCGGCTCGCTGTTCGTCATTAGGACCGGCCCGCTCATCACCAAGCAGGAGGCCGTGGCCGCCTATGTCGCCGGAGGCACGCTGCACGTGCTCTGCACCGACGGCGCCAACTGGAGCGAGGAATGGACGCAGCCGCTCGGGGGGAACGAAACTACGAGGCGCTTCGACATCGCCTACGAAACGAATAGCGGCGACGTGATGGTAGTATATAACGACAATAATTCCGCCAGCCTGGGCTACCGTACCAAGCCCGGCCCGCTTGATTGCGGCTCAGCCAACTGGTCGGCCCATACCGGCATGGTCCCGGCCAGGACCAGCGGCGTGGTGCAGTGGGTGAAGCTGGCCTCCGACCGCAGGACGGACCAGGACAATCTGGCCCTGGTCTGGGCCGACGCCAGTTCCGACCTTTCCGCCAGGGTCTGGAACGGGGACTCCTGGGAGAGCGAGCCTTCCTCGGCGCTTGAAACCTCGCTCGACGTGCTTTCGGTCCCCCAGGACATGGAAAGCTTCGACGCCGAGTTCGAATCGCTGTCCGGCGACCTGATGGTGGTCTGGGGTAATACTACCGGCGGAAACAACAGTTACAGCGTCAGGGCCGCCACCGCCGCTTACGGGATCCCTTATACCTGGGGCTCCCCCTATGTACCGCCCACTTTCTACGACGACGCCACCAGCCTGGACCTGGCCGCCAACCCGCTGAGCGATGAGATGGTGTTCGCCTCCATAGGCAACGGCGGCAGCGACCTGCAGGCCGGCTACTGGTCCGGCTCCGCCTGGACCAATTCAGCCAACCTGGACACGGCCTGCGAGGCGCTGCTCGCCGGGTCCAAGAAGGTGGCCGCCGCCTGGATAAGTTCCGGGACCTATACGCGCAGCGTCGTCGCCTACCAGGACAGCAACGCCGCCAATGTCGGCTGGTATGTCGGCAACGCCGGCGTGTTCACGGTGCAGACCGACTGGGCGCCTACGCCGGTGTTCACGGATCCGCAGGCCTACTACGATATGCGGCAGGACCCGCTGAACCGGGAGAGGCTGATGTTCACCGTGACCGACGGCAGCCCCGGATCCGGGCGGCTTTTCGCCAAGCGCCTGGTGATGGATAATGCCGGCGCTTTCACCTGGTCCAACGCCGACGGCGGCGCCGCGCTTGAAACGACCCTGTCCACGCCCACCGTGGGCGGTCAATCTTTTGTCTACTGGCCAGCGGCGCCGGTCACTACCTTCATGCAGTCGGCGTACCGGTTCTTTGCCAACGACAACAGCCTGGACGTGGGCGCGCCGCTGGCCCCGCAGGATACGCTGGCCGCCGTTCCCTCCGAGGGCTCGGCGTTCAGGCTGAGGGCCGCGCTGCGCGTTGGCATGATCGACCTGCCGGTAAACGGCCAGGGCTTCAAGCTCCAGTTCGCGGGCAAGGGCGCCGGCACCTGCGCCGCGCCCTCGGGGACCCCGGCGGCCTACACCGACGTCACCGCGGGGACGGCCCTGGCTTTTAACGACAACCCGGACCTTTCGGCGGCGGACAATGCCGCGCTGACCGCCAATGTCAACGACCCGAAGTACGGCGGCCTCACCAATGTGGCCCAGGCCTACGAGGAACTGAACAATTCCACCAACAGCGTGGCGGCCATTCTTCGCAACCAGACCGGGCTGTGGGATTTCTCGCTGAAGGACAACGGCATGTCCCCCGGCACGGCCTATTGTTTCCGGCTTGTGAAAGCGGACGATTCGCTGCTGAACGCCTACGACGTGTACCCGGAGGTCATACTGCCGGCGCCGGTGTATATGAACGAGCTCTACGTTTCCGGGGACGATACCACCGACTGGGTGGAATTCTACAACAACACCGGGAGCACCCCGTCCCTGGCCGGGTGGAAGCTGAACTACGTGCAGAACTCTATAGCCCTGGGCGGGGAAGGCGATACCGTGTGGACGGGCGTGTCGGTGGACACGATAAACGCGGAGTCCACCTTCACGCTTACCGGCTTTTCGCCGTGGAACCTGAACGGCGCGGCGGACCATCACCTCAGGCTGCTGGACAACAGCGGCTCGCTGGTGGACATAGTGCAGTGGCCGGCCGCGCTGTCTGCGGGCCAGTCCTTCGCGCGCATCTCCACCGGCAACTTCACCTACCTGGAGGTGGACCCGACGCCCACGAAGAACTACGCCAACTTCCAGGCGACGGATTCCATAAGGATCAACGAGGTCGCCTACGCCGGGCTCCGCTTTATCGAGCTGTACAATACCTCCGCCGTTTCCACGCATACGCTCACCGGCTACGCGCTGAGGAATTCCGTCTCTTCCGAAAGCGGGCTGACCTTCAGGTTCACGCGGAGGATCTACCCGCGCAGTTTCGCGCTGCTGGACTCCTATTCGCTCAGCGACGACGGCAAGACCATGCAGGAGATCTTCGGCGCCCAGGAACTGGCCGCCGCCGGCGATTTCCTGGCGCTGGAAAACTCCGACGGGTCCACGGTGGACATGGTCACCTGGCAGTCCGGGAGCGCTTATTCCCGCTACGATTACCAGGCGGCCAAGGTGCCCTTCGGCAGCTACGCGCCGGCCAACGCGGCGGTGGCTATAGCGCGGCAGCCCGCGGACGGCGCCGATTCCGGCTCCAACTCGGCGGATTTTATTTCCACGGGCACGGCTACTATCGGCGGGCCGAACAACTACCCGTGGACGGCCGCGGATAATACGCTTGGTTACCCTGTCGATGCCGCCGCCCTGCAGTTCCTGGCCAGGAAATTCCCGATAACCCTGTCCCTCGGGGAGAATTCCTCCGCCGGCGCCGGGAATAATATCGTTTTCCAGCGGGTGTACGGCAGCGCGGACGGCCATTCCCCGCATATCTACCGGCTGCAGGACATAGGCTTCGACCTGGCTTCCCTGTCGCCCCAGGCCACGGCGCAGACCGGGCTTTCCTTCAACGACCAGGACGGCTGGCCGCTGGTCTCCAGCGCCGCCTACAGGGTGACCTTCAATACGGACAACGGCGCGCAGTCGGCGCCGCAGATAATACTGGATACCGCCACCTACGGCGCCAGCGTGCACACGGTCACTGGCTCCACCACCGCGCTGGCGAACATGAACAGCGCCTCGCGCGACAGCGTGCTGAAACTGGAGGTCTCCAACAACAGCCCCGCCGGCTTCGGCGACCTGCGGGTGGCCACCGTCGCCTTCAAGGTCCTGGATTCCGAGCTGGGGACCACGTTCGATACCGCCAAGGCCAGGAACCTTTTCAACGCGATGATGCTTGTCAGGGATTCCACTTTCGGCATCACCGGCGTCTACGAATACGGCACCGACATCACGACCGTAGCCTACGTGCCGAAGGAGTCCATCACCCTGGACGCGGACGGCCTGTCCACCTTCACCGTGGCCGCCGCGTACCTGTCCTCCGCCGCGGTAGTGGCCGGCTCCACGCAGACCTTCTACGTGGTGTTCGAATCCACGGAGAACGCCTCCGACTGGGCGCCCGACAACGTCTTCCGCGTCAGTTTCGACCCGCTGGCCGGCGTGACGGCGGCTGACGGCCCCGGCGGGCTGCCGCAGGACTTCACCGCTTCCGCCCAGGTGGAATCGTCTTCCGTGACCCTGATAGCGCCGGCCGAGCCGCCGGCCGGCACGGACTGGCCTTACACGCCCCCGGAAGAGACCACCGTCGAGTCCTCCGTCGGCGTTTATAACGGGACTACGGTGAGCTCCTCGGTCTATGTCGCCTCCACCGACGGGGTCCTGCGGACGCTGTATTCCACCGGCACCTTTAAATGGGAATTCGCCACCTCGAGCCCCATAGTCACCGCCCCGGACATACAGGAGGAGGACGGGCAGATCTACGTCTACTTCGCCAACGAGGCCGGGAATATCTACAAGCTGCGGGACGACGACACCAGCGCTTACCAGAGCTGGACCAGGAACCTGGGCAGCGGCATCACGGTGCGTTCGGATATCATAGACAACTATGTGGATAAATTGTATTTCGGCGCGGACAACGGCGCCGGCACCTACAGGATCTACTGCGTGAACAAGGCCGACGGGAACGACTGCGCCGGCTGGAATTTCTCCGGCAGCGTGCAGGCGCCTATTTCCGGGACCATGTCCATGGACGACCAGACGGGCGTGAACACGGGCTGGATAGGGCTGGAGGACGGGAACGTGGTCAGCTTCCAGAGCGGCGACGCCACCACCAATCAGGGCTATGTGGGCACCAGCTTCCAGCCGACCCCGGTGATGCCCATCAAGACCTCGCCTTTCGTGAACAGCGCCGCGGCCGGGGCCAACAACAACCTTTACATAGCTTCCACTAACGGCCGGCTCTACTGCAGGACCTCCTCCAACCTCACCGTCACGCCCGGCGGCTGGACGGATTTCGACGCGGGTTCGCCGATCTATTCTTCTCCCTGGGTGGCGGACCTGGCCGGCGGGAAATTCGTTTTCTTCGGCGCGGACAACGGGAAGCTTTACAAGGTGGACGCGGCTAACGGGACGCTGGCCTGGACCTACCAGACCGGCGGGGCCATAAAATCCATGCCCGTAGTGCTGCCGGGTATCTATATAGGGATGACCGGGCAGGACTATGTCTATTTCGGTTCGGACGACGGCTATATCTACGCGGTCAACGCCGATGACGGGACAATAAGGACCCCCGGCTGGCCGGTCAAGACCGGCGGACCGGTCAGGGCGAACCCGGTGATAGATCTGGAGAACGGGACCCTGGTCATCGGTTCCGGCGACGGGAAGACTTATACTTTAAGCGTAGGGCCGTAAACCGGCGGGAAGCTGTAAGGCTCGGTGCGCGCGGCGATCTTGGAGAGGTTTATGAATAGAAGCGGCGGTTGGCCTCTTGCGGCAAAGCGTGTCCGGCGGGCGTTCGCGCCTGTCCTGCTTTCGCTCTGTACGCTTTACGGCCTGCGCTTGACGGCTGCAGCCGCCGACTGGGCGATGTTCCGGGGCAACGCGCAGCGGACGGGTTGGACGCGCGAGCAGGCCCACCCGCCGCTTACTAAGGCCTGGGAGTTCCAGGTCGCCGGGGATATTATATCGAGCCCGGCCGTTTTCGACGATACGGTCTATTTCGGCTCGCGCGCCGGCGTGCTGTACGCGCGGAACGCCAGGACCGGCGCGGCGCTGTGGCAGTACCAGACCGGCGGCATGATAGGGGCCTCGCCCGCGGTTTCCGGCGACAAGGTCTATGTCCCGTCGATGGACGGCTACCTCTACGCGCTGGACCGCCTGGCGGGAAGCCTGGCCTGGAGGTCCGCCCTCGGTTCTTCTTCCATCTCCTCGCCGCTGGTCACCGGTGGCAAGGTGTTCCTAGGCGTTGGTATGCCCGGCAAGGAATTC
>CAZJUL010000092.1:7404-9402 GCA_964549095.1 uncultured Elusimicrobiaceae bacterium | reverse complement strand
ACTGCCCGCAGTGGAGAAATACACAGGAGGAAGCAATGAAACGCAGCATAGCCGGTCTTCTCGCAATATTTTTGCTGTCCGCGCCGCTGTTCGCCGGGCCCGCGGAGTTCAAGCCCGACGACACGGCCGATATCGGCAAATTCGCCAAAAAGACGCTGGAGCTGAAGCTGAAGAAACTTAAGAAGCTGGGCATAAAAAAACTCGTCATCATGGAGTGCTACGGCGAGTACGTGACTTCCAAGGAAGTGACCAGCAGCGCCAGCAGTCAGAGGTATACCGGCAGGATAACGACCAAGACGGATAAACTGGAATTCAGCAAGGATTACTACACGAATACCTCGGACCTCGTCTACGAAGAAGTAAAGGCGGCCTTTGAGGCGAACGGGATAGCTATAGTGCCGAAGGAAGAGCTGCAGGCGAATGAAAAATACGGCGCCTTCAACCTTGAAGAGGAAAAAAGCGGCAGGGGCGTTTCCGCCGGGATGTTCAAGCCCACGGTCGTGGAAAAATCCCAGAAGGTATCGGCTTCGAACCTGGGCATATTCCCTTCCAACCCGCTTAAAATGATAAAGGTTCTCATGAACACCTGCGACATAACGCATAGCGTGGGGGCGGACGGGCTGCTGCAGGTAAAGTTCAAGGTCGGCAAAGGCAAAAAGGACAGGCCGGTCCTGGAAGGTTTCGATATCATGCTGAACGCCGAGATAAAAGAACAGGAAGTCGGGTTCAAAGGCAATAAAAGCATGAGGTACGATTTCCTGACCCAGAACGAGCAGCTGGTCAAGCTTAAGACGCAGCTCATCTCGTCCGATGACGTCTATGACGGCAAAAAGGGACCTTTCAGCGGTGAGAAATACGACAAAGCGCTTAAGGACATCCTTTACGCAGTAACGGACGGGATAAAGGACAAAATAAAGGAAGCCCTGGAAAAATAAACCGCGCGGCGGCCAAAAGCAATTATAATTCCACTTGTCCCCGGGATAAAACAAAACTGCGCGGGCTGAAAGGCCCGCGCAGTTTTTGCTTTATACCGGCGCCAGTTATTCCGGCAGCTGAATGGTATAGCCCTGCCTGGTCAGGAAGTCGGCCGCTTTCTCTATAGTGGTGAACGCCCCGGCGTTCTCCTGCCTGGCGCCGAAGTCGTCCAGTTTGGCCAGGATGCATTCGAGTGCCGTGCGCACCGGCTGGGGCGTTTCGGGATTCCTGATCAGCCTGTAGACGTTCTCGTAGAAGAGGACATCCCGGCTCACGGGCCCTTTGACGCACCAGTAAGAGCCGTTTATGACGCCGTAGCCCGCGCTGGTCCTGACCGGCCCGCCGGTCGCTTCGCCGGGAGCGCCGGTGAAGAAATAATGCTGTTCGTCCCAGCGCTGCTTGTCCGCTACCATATAGATGGCGTAATCCTTGAGCGGCGGTATGCCGCCGGGAAGGTAGGCGGTGCCCTGGCTGGCCATTATCAGTTCCCTGGCGTAAGGGAACCTGGCGCCCTGCCCGCGGCAGTAAAGCTTGGCTACGGTAGCGGTGGCCTGGGGCTGCGTCGGGGGGGAAGGTATCCACTGCAGGTCCGGCTGGGGGTCCACCCACTGGGCGTACTCGTTGGACTGGAAGAAGTCGAAGACCTTTTTCGCCAGCTGCTTCATCGCGGTGTTTATCGGGGCGGTGACCTCGAAGCCGCGTATCTGCCCGGTCTTTATTTTTTCAATTGTCAGGGTGACTGAGATGTTAGCCCCGCCCAGCATTGTGTAGGAGCCGTACATCACGTAGTCCACGCCCTTGAGCACTTCCATCGGCAGGGCCTTGTTCTGCGACTGGGCCTTGATGCCGACAACCACGGGCGCGCCGGCGTAAATGAAATCCAGCTTTCGGTTCTCGTCGGCGATGCCGTAGGCCCGGTAGAGCCCGTCCAGCTCGGCGCGGAACTGGTTCTCGAAAGAGACGTTGATCCCCTGCACCGCGTCGTTCTTATGCTTGGCGTGCATCCCGTCGAAGGTCAGCAGT
>CAZJUL010000092.1:0-7394 GCA_964549095.1 uncultured Elusimicrobiaceae bacterium | reverse complement strand
CTGAGGTCGGCGTTGGCGGCCGCCATCGGTATCATTATCTCGCCGAATTCCCGCCACAGCATCTGCCTGACCATATCCCTGTTCTGGCTCATCGTGTACGCGAACTCGGCGTAGTCGGCCCCGCGCAGGAACACTATGTCGGGCCAGATATGCTCCAGCTTCCCCCGGTCCTGGAAGGCCGGTCCGGGCTGGAAAGCGCTCTCGGGGGCTTTCGGATCCGGGACCGCGGCGACCTTATCGCCCTGGGCCTTTATCTGCCCGGCCAGGGAAACCTTATCGGCGCCGGAGAAGGGGGAGAACTCCCCGGCGGCGCGGGCCGGCGCCTGTACGGCGCAGACCAGCGAGAGGAAAACTATCGCGGCTGTTGCTTTGGACACGGGTTTGTTGTAGCTCATAGGGAATAGTGTAGCGAAAAGGCTCACCGTCCAAATAGAGGCGAACTGCCCAGATAAAGGAAGTTTTAATGCCTATTCCCCTCATAGGCCCGGCCGGGCCCGGGCGTAGGCCCTTGGGATCCGGGGGCGGCGGTTCCGGGAACAGCCTGCGGTTTCCCGCCCGGTTTCTTTTTTGCCAACTACCGGGGCCAATAAATTAATAAAATAATCACCGGGACCTATGAAGAAAAAAGTCGTGGTAGCGATGTCCGGCGGGGTGGATTCCTCCGTGGCGGCGGCCCTTCTGAAACAGGAGGGGCACGAGGTCATTGGCGTCACGCTGCAGCTTTTCGCCGAAGAGCGGGGCTCGCCCGCCTGCTGCGGCGCGGCGGAGGCCGGCGGGATGGCTCGCGCCGTCTGCGGCGCGCTGGGCATAAGGCATTACCTCAAGGACGCCCGCGAAGTCTTCAAGAAGAAGGTCATAGACGAGTTCGTGCGCAGCTACGCGGCCGGAGCTACCCCCAATCCCTGCGTCAGCTGCAACCGCTTCGTGAAGTTCTCCTACCTGTCCGGCCTGGCGAAGGCCTTAGGCGCCGGCTTCCTGGCTACCGGGCATTACGCGCGGATAGAAAAATGCGGCGGCGAATTCGGGCTGCTCCGGGGCGCCGACCCGCTGAAGGACCAGAGCTACTTCCTGTACTGCCTGGAAAAAGAGCAGCTGTCACGCGTGCTGTTCCCGCTGGGCGCGCTGGCCAAGGCGGAGGTGCGGAAAATGGCGAGGGAGCTGGACCTCCCGGCCGCGAAGGCGAAAGAGAGCAGCGATATCTGCTTCGTCGGGGAAGGGAATTACGCCGGGTACCTTAAAAAGAACGGCGGCCTCAAGCCGCGGCCCGGCAGGATAGTGGACGCCAGGGGAAAACTGCTCGGCCGCCACGAGGGCTTTTTCAACTATACGGTTGGCCAGCGCCGGGGGATAGGCGTACACGGCGGTGAAAGGCTTTATGTCACGGCTTTAAGGCCGGAGTCGGACGAGGTGGTGCTGGGCCCGCTGGCCGAGGCCGCCTTCCGCTCTTTCGAGGCCGCCGGCGTGAACTGGCTGGTTAAAAAACCGGCGGCCGGCGCCCGCGTGTACGCGCAGATACGCTACCGGCACAAGCCCGCGCCCTGCCTGGCGGTATCCACGGAGGGGGACGGCTTCTCCGGGGTTTTCGACGAGCCGCAGTTCGCCCCGGCCCGCGGCCAGTCGGTTGTGTTCTACGACGGCGACCGGGTCCTGGGCGGCGGAATAGTAAGCGAAGTCCGGAAGTAAATGTGCCGGGGACAGCCCTTGACTTCCGGCTGATCAGACTCCGGCAGAAGCGGCAGTATCTTGGCATTATTAGAATCTGTTGGAATCCGGGACAAGGACTGTCCCCGAGGCTTTAACCTAAAGGAGCTGTATGAAAAAAAACATCGGCGTGATCTTCGGCGGCAAGTCGGCGGAACACGAAGTGTCCGTAGAATCGGCCAAGAGCGTGGTGAAGAACCTCGCCCTGGCCGGCTATGCCGTAAGCCCGGTCTACATCCCTCAGCGCGGCGCCTGGCTGCTGGTCCCCCCGGCGGCGCTGGCCGCCGGCCGGTTGAAGGGCGCGGAGCTTGAGCCCTCTTTCGGAAAGGGCTGTTTCCTGATGGGCGGCCGCCGCCTGAAGCTGGACGCGGTCTTTCCTGTCATACACGGCTCTACCGGCGAGGATGGCGTGCTGCAGGGGTTCCTGGAACTGCTCGGCCTGCCCTATGTCGGCTCCGGGGTGCTGGCTTCGGCCGCCGGGATGGATAAGGCGCTCTCCAAGGAAATAGTCCGCGGGCGGGGCGTTCCGCTGCTGCCGCACGTGGAGATCGCGGGCGGGGACAGGGCGCGCGTCGGCGCCGGCCTGAAGGCGGCCAGGCGCCTGGGCCTGCCGCTTTTCGTCAAGCCGGCCCAGCTCGGCTCTTCCGTGGGCATCACCAAGGTAAAGGCCTTCAAAGACCTGGCGAAAGCCGTGAACTTCGCTTTCCGCTACGATTCGCGGGTGCTCATAGAAAAAGGCGTGGACCGGGCCCGGGAGATAGTGTGCGGCGCGCTGGGCACGCCGCTGGAAGCCGCGGCCAGCGTCTGCGGCGAAGTAAGGCCGAAGGGCGGGCACGAATTCTACGATTACGAAGCCAAGTACCTGGACGACAACGGCATCGATTTCCTGGTGCCGGCGCCCCTTTCCGCGAAGACGGCGGGCAGGTTGAGGGAACTGGCGGTGTCGGTCTTCAAGGCCATGGGGTGCAGCGGCATGGCGAGGGTGGATTTCCTGATGGACCCGCGCTCCGAAAGCAGGTTCTGGTTCTGCGAGATCAACACCATCCCCGGCTTCACCTCCCACAGCCTTTATCCCACGCTGTGGAAAAACACGGGCCTGTCCCCGGTCAGGCTGGTGGTCCGGCTGGCGTTCGAGCGGCACAGGGCAAAAAGCCGGCTGAAAACCGTCAGGCTGTAGATACTAAAAAGCGGAAGCCGGATCCAGGTCCCTGAAACAGGGCTGTATCCGGCTTCCCGCTTTTTAATCCCGGTGCCGCTTATTCCTCTTCTTCTTCCACTACCTCTTCTTCCACCTCTTCATATTCGTATTCTTCGTCTTCGGCCGGCTCGGCGGCTTTCACCTGCGTCTTGGGGGCCGGTTTAGCGGGTGCGGCGACCTTGCCGCCTTTTTTGGGCTTGCCCGGCGCGGGTTTAGCCGGTGCCGGGGGCAGGGCAAGGGCGTCCAGCGGCGGCTTGCTCTGGTCGTCGCCGGCCTTTATGGTCTTATTGGCGTAATCGATCTGGTAGGCGTAGACCACCTGGCCTTTACCCTTCAGCATCGGCATGGCTACGCTGGCCTCGAAAAGGCCTTCAGGCAGTTCTTTCGCGCTCCAGACCGCCTTGATGAAGTTGGCCTTGCGCTTGGCGGCGTCCTCGAAGACCGTCTTCTCGAGAATTACGCCGTCCTTCTCGACAGCGTAAGTCCTGGCGAAGTATATGATCTCATCGGGCGAGGCGGCCTTTTGCGTGGCCTGCTGCGGCTCGGCCTGCGGGGCGGGCTCACCCTGCGGTTCAAGCTGCTGGGGCGGGAAGGCCGTCGTAGCGGTCCCCGCGTCCTGGGACGGGCCCAGGAACGGGATCGGGACGAATTTTGTGACGTCGAAAACCCCGGCCTTCTTCAGCACGATGGCGGCCACCAGCAGCACGGCGACCAGCAGGAATATCGTCATCACGACCTTGAAAAGCTTTTTGAAAACGCCGCCCAGTTTGGAGGCTTTGGCGCTGGAGCCCTGGTCCACTATCTCGCCCTTTCCCGCGTCCGCGGGCTCGGGTTTGGGGGGTTCGGCGGCCGAGGGCTGCACCCCGAAAACGGGCGGCATGGCCGGCTCGAAGCCGGCGGACTTTACGGGCGCGGGCGCGGGGAACGGGGCGGGGGACTGCGCGAGGGAGGTTTTAATGTCCGACACCGCGCTCTCCAGGTAATGGAGCTTGTCCATTATTTCGCGCTGGAACTGGCTGTTCTTTATGGCCGAGAGCACTTCTCCCATCTGGGAGAGCTTTTCTTTCAGCGGGTCGATCTGACCGGCCAGGTCCTGCCTGCTGACGGAAGACCTGGAGATGGCTTCAAGCTTTGAATTGATCTCGTTCAGAGCCCGGGGATCCGCCGCGGCCTGGACCGGCGGCGCGTTAGAGGGCTCGGGCGCGGCGAAAGATACCGGCTCGGGTGCGGGGACCGGCGCGGGGATGGGCGCGGGTTCCGGCGCCGGGGCGGGAGCGGGCGGCTCCGCCGGCTGGAACATTTCCGGGGGCGGGGCTTTCGCCTTCGCCGCGTCGGGGATGTCGGCCCTGCGGCCGATCTGGGAAAGGGTCAGGGGATCGAAATTGGCGCCGGAGACCCTGGCTGGTTCCTGGGGCGGTTCGGCTTTCGGCGCGTCTCCGCCGTGGCCCAGGCTTTTGACCCCGAAATTGATCCCGCCGGTATCCGCCGCGCGCGGCGGGGCCTGCTCCACCCTGGAGGGGGAAAGGGATTTGAGCTTTATCTGGGGCTCTTCGCTGTTGAAAACGGGCGTGGGGCGCTCGAGCGCGGTTTTTGGGGAGACTACCGGCTCCAGCTGTATCTTGGGCCCCGGGGCCGCGGCGTCAGCGGCCGGCTTCGGGGCCAGGCCGGCGCCGGACTGCAGCATGGCCGCTATTTCCGGGTAGGTCGAGGCTTCTTTCCAGTCCTCCGTCTTTTCGCCGACGGGGGTTTGCGGGCAGATAAGGGTTGCCGGGCTGAAAACAGGCAGTTCGAAAAGTTTTTCTTTCTCGTAGGGGCCCAGGATCTCGTTGTTTACGTATGCCCAGTATTTCATATGTACTCCTATTGGCGTCCGACTGACGGAACTAATAAGGCCGGCCTGCGGCTTTCAGCTTCAGCCTGCGGTGAAACGGAGCAATAATATATTCCTGATAAATCCAGACTCACCGCCCGGCTCCGAACATTATAATTTTACTTGCCGGGTGTTACGGAAATAATAACTTATGGTTAAATTATTGTACAATGGGTAAATAACCGCGATGCCGGGGCGGGGGTGAGCATGAAAAAGAAGATAATAAAAACAATCATAGCGCTTCTGTCGGCGGCGGTCGTCATGTCCCTTATAATGGCCGCCGTTAATTACGTTTACGGCGACCGCTCCGATTTCGTTCCGGGGGCGCCGGCCGTGGACGCGCAAAAGGCGCTGAACGAGGCCCACGCCAGGAACCTGGACCGGCTGCAGTCCCTGCCTTCCTACAGGACCTCCCCCTCTACGGGAACCGCCGGTACGGGGCCGCAGGGCTCGCTGATGGTGGTAAAGAGCCGCGATTTCGGCGGCGTGGCCGAGAGCCCTAAAGACCTGCTGGCGGCGCTCAACGAGATGGCCGGCGGCGACGAGAAGGAAAAGCCGGCCCCGATACATTTGACGGAGTCCGACCTGAACAAGAAAATTTCGGTAGCCCCTCCCGACAGGACGGGGACGCTGCCCGGCGCCTACAGGATGCCGGGGCTCGGCGACGGGTCTGAGACCCAGGCCGGCACCCTGAACATGATAAAGGCCCCGGTGGATTTCGAGGTCTACAAGACCTCCGAAAGCTGGCAGGCCTTCGCCAACACCCATAAATGGCGCGCGGCGCCGTCCGTCCAGGGCCAGGCGGGCGATCCCGGCTTCCCCGGCATGGATTTTTCGCAGGGCAGCATCGTCGTGCTGGTCTCCGTGTCCGACCTGCCGAACGGCATTTTCAAGATAACGGGCGTTACCGCGAACGCGCGCAACATAGTGGTGCGGTACCGCGTGGACCCCCTGGCCATTTCCTCGGAAAGCAAAACCCGGGAATACGATCATTATTCCGCCGCCGTAGTCCCCAAAAAAGACCTGCCGGTAAAACTGGAACAGGCGCCGTAAAAAAATAAAGATCCGCCGGCCGGACCCGCGGCCCTTTTGCAATAATATCGCGGTGAATTTACTTGCGCGCCAGCTTAGCGGCGAAGAGGATGGCTTCTATCATGCCGGCCGGGTCGGCTTTGCCTTTGCCGGCTATGTCGAAGGCGGTGCCGTGCGCGGGCGAGGTCCTTATGAAAGGCAGGCCCCAGGTCCAGTGCACCGCGCGGGCGGCTCCGGGCAGGACCTTGAGCGGACCCAGCGCCTGGTCGTGGTAAAGGCACAGGATCCCGTCCGACAGCCCTTTGAGGTGGGCCGCCCAGGCCGCGTCCGTCGGCAGCGGGCCCGCGACGGCCAGCCCGCGCGCGCGCAGCCGCGCGGCGGCCGGTTCAAGTTCCAGCAGCTCTTCCCGGCCCAGCAGGCCGCCGTCGCCCGCGTGCGGGTTCAGCGCGGCCAGCGTTATTCGCGGCCGGGCTATGCCGGCCCGCCTGAGGGCGCCGTAAAAAAGCAGGGCCTTTTCCACCACCAGCGCTTTTTTTATTTTCCAGTGCAGGCGCGAGACCGGCAGGTGCTCCGTTACCAGCGCCGCCCTGACCTTTCCCAGCGTAAAAGCCATAAGCGGCTCCCGCCCCGCCGACTCGCGGAACAGGTCCGTATGCCCGGTATGCTTCACGCCGGCCAGGCTCCAGGCCTCCTTCGAGACCGGGGCCGTAACAAGGGCCGGGGCGCGGCCTTCTGCCAGCAATTCCAGGGCGAGCTCTACGGCCTTGAAAGAGGCCAGGCCCGAAGCGGCAAGCGGCCGCCGCCTGCCGGGACCCGGGCCGGCGGCGTCGGCGGGGAGGACCCGGGCGTACCCGTTCCTGAAGCCGGCTTTCAGCAGGGCCCGCGTGTCGCCTATTACGGTGAAATCAGCCGCCGCCCGCGTCCGGGGAGAAGACAAGGCTTTAACGACTATTTCCGGGCCTATGCCCAGCGGGTCGCCGGCGGTGATAAGTATGTGCGGTTTCATTTCAGTGTTCCGCTTTGCGGCGGCGGTGCGCCGCATAAAGCGAAGAAGGCCCCGGAAATTCTGCCGCGTTCCGTTGCCTTCTTACGCTTTCCGTCAGCGCAGCGCTACTTGAAGACCTGTATTTTCGCGTCTTTGCGCAGGGCTTTCAGGTAGTTGGCCAGCTCTTTGGCGAAATTCGACTGCGCCAGGAGCTGTTCCAGGTCGTCGCTGACCTGCTCGAATTTAAGCTTCTGGGCTATGCGCTTCTCGTCCACCCGGATCAGGTGGTAGCCGAACTGGGTCTGCACCGGGCCGGAGGGCTGCCCCAGCGGCAGGGAGAAAGCCGGTTCTTCCAGCTCTTTCGGCAGCATGCCCCTGACGATGTAGCCCAGGTCCCCGCCCTTCGCGGCGCTTTCCTTGTCGTCCGAGCGGCCGGTCGCCAGCTCATCGAAATCGGTCCCGCCGTCCAGCTCTTTCTTCGCGTCCTCGGCCCTTTTGAGGGCCAGGTTCTTCTCGGTCAGCTGGGCCGTCTCTTCGGCTTTGAAAAGGATGTGGCGGAGCCGCACCCGTTCCGCGGTCAGTTCCTTGAAGCGCAGCGCTACCGCCAC
>CAZJUL010000091.1:0-9499 GCA_964549095.1 uncultured Elusimicrobiaceae bacterium | reverse complement strand
TCCCCCTCCTATGCTAGACCAGGTCGGGGTCCGGATGCCCCTACAGACAAACCCTTCCGTCACCCGCTCCAAACCTTTAAATATTCCCGGCACTTATCTCATTGACTCCCGTCATAGGCCATCCTGCCCATGAAAACCGGGACCATTCGCCTTTAAAAACAAGGTCTTTCGCCTCTAAGAATAGCCCGCCGGTATTGCTACCATTTATATGTAGTCATTCCGTCAGGAGGTTCTACAGATGAAATATTTAGCTGCCGTACTTGTTCTCGCCGGGCTCGTCCCCGTATGCGGCGCAGCCGATATGGAAAGCGCCCGGGCCGCCCAGCTGCCGCCGATAGACGCCGGCACCATACTCAACCAGATACAGAACCAGCACAATAACTTCCCCCAGCCGGCTCCGACCACGCTGGATATGTGCGTGTTCACGGAATTCAAGAACAACAAGTGCATCTTCAAGTGCCAGAGCGGCGCGATACTGACCGAGCCGGCCGTGAAGCCCGACTTCAGCACCGGCGAGCCGGCGGGCGCCTGCGCTACGCACATTCTCCGGCCCATACCGGCCACCGTGTGGCCCAAAGACAAGCACATCAGTTCCAGCCAGCTGCAGGACCTGCTGGAGGACCCGAACCCGGAGATACGCAAGGCCGCGGTGAAAAGCTCAAAGAGCTACATCCAGAACAGCTACGCGCACGACCGCGTGGTGGAGATGCTGAAGAATAAAAGCGAGCGGACGGACATCAGGGTCGAAGCGGCCCGCGTCCTCTCCTACGCCTCCGGCTACTCCCGCATACAGGAAGCGCTGAAAGATGTCATAGAGTACGGCAACGAGCCCCGCGAACTGCGCGTGATGTCCTACAAGGCGCTGTGGAACGCCGCCGCGATGAATTCCCGCTTCCAGGACTTCCTGCTGGACGCCGTGAAATACGAAGAAAAGGACCGCGACGCCAGGCGCGCGGCCATCTGGGCGCTCTTCGCCTCCGTGCAGAATTCCCGGCCCCAGGACGCGCTGACCGACCTGCTCAGGTTCGGCAACGAAGAGGAATCCACGCGGATAGAGGCCGTGAAGAGCCTTTACGGCGCGATGGGCAACTACAGGGTAAAGGACCAGATCATGGATATGGTCAGGAACGCCAACGAAAGGAAGCCGGTGCGGCTCGCCGCGCTGAAGGCACTTTCCGGCGCCGCCGGCGATTCCCGCGTGCAGAGCTTCCTCGAGGACCTGATGAGGAGCGAGCGCGATACCGAGCTCCGGGCCGGCGCCATAGAAGCCGCCTCCCCCGATATGGCCGAGATGCGCGATTATTTCCACCTCGGCTACAAGCTGCAGAACGGCTCCTTCGTCAGCCCGATAGAGAAAGAATAAGGTCCGCGCAAGTCCTAAAAAAAGCCCCGGGGGAGGCGCTCCCGGGGCTTTTTATTTGAACAGGCGAGGGCAGTTTATTAGAATTGAGTGAACGGAAGATCTCACAGAGGTTAAAAATGCAGACCAGACATTTGGCGATAATGCTTACGGACATAAAGGGCTTCACCTCTAAAACGGCGTCCTTTTCGCGGGCCGAAACGCTGGACCTGCTCAAGCGGCACAAAGAGCTGGTCCTCCCTGTCGTCGAGAAATACCGCGGCCGGCTGGTCAAGACCATCGGCGACGCCTTCCTGGTGGTTTTCGAAAGCCCCACGGATTCGGTGCTCTGCGGAGTGGAGATACAGGGCGTACTGAAAGAGCACAACACGGACAAGGCCCAGGACGAAAGGATAGAGATCCGCATAGCCATCAACTCGGGCGAGGTGGCCATAGAAGAGGACGGCGACATCTACGGCGACGCCGTCAACATCACCTCGCGGCTGGAGAGCATAGCCGAGGCCGGGGAAGTCTTCTTCACGGAATCGGTCTACCTGGCGATGAACAAAAAGGAAGTGCCTTCCAGCGAGATAGGCTACCGCCAGTTCAAGGGCATCCCGGAAAAGATAAAGGTTTTCCGCGTCCTGCGCGAGATCCCCGTCGGCGCGGGCTCCCCGGATATGCCGGTTTCCGCCGCCTCGCTGGCCCAGCCCGGGCCCGCCGCGGCGGCGCAGGCCGCCTTGCCGGAACATCCGCCCAAGCTCCCGGAGCGGGCCGGCTTCTGGCGCCGGTTCTCTGCCCTGATGCTGGACGTGGCGATAGTGCTTATCGTCCTCAACACTTTCGGCCTGCAGTCCTGCGGCCCGCACGGTCGGTGGAACATAAAGGAGCGCCGCGGCGCGGAGGAGACCGAGATCAAGGACGTGAACATAAGCGCCAACGGCGTCACGATAAAAGGCGGCGGCGGCCAGACCATACGCCTTAACAAGGACGGCATCGAGAAAACCGGCGGGAAGATCCGCCGTGAAGAGAGGCGCGACTTCGGCTTCGACACCGGGCTGGGAGAGGAAGATAAGAAATACGTGCCGCTGAAGATGCTGCTCTGGGCGCTTTATTCCGGGATCTTTTTGTGGCGCTTCGCCGTAACGCCGGGCATGCGGATAATGAAACTGAAGCTGGTAGAATTCCCGGCCGGCGGCCCTGTGCCCGCCGATAAGGCGTTCCTGCGCGCTTTCTTTTCCCTCGTCTCCTGTTTCGCGGCGCTCGGCTACATCTGGGCCGTCTGGGAAAAGGACCGCCGCACCTGGCACGACATCATAGCCGGCACCCGCGTCATAAAGCTCTAGCCTGAACCCCCGCAGTTCGCGGTAATTACCGCCGTTTTACGGCGCCGGCGTCTTTTACTGCTCCGGCGCCGCCCCCAGTACCCATCTACCCATAGTGCGTATGGCCCCCCGGCCTTAGGCATTAATCCGCGGCGGATGTTCCCTTTGGACCCCTGATAAATAACCCCGCGCCGTATATACTATATACATGTTCAAACGCGAAAACATTGTCCTGACTATCTCCATCCTCATTTTATCTTTAGCGGGAACCGGTTCCCTTTACGCGGCCGACGACGGTATCTCCTCCCTGATGAGCGAGCTGGAAGCCTCCGGCTTCTCCGGCGGCGCAACCCTGGAGGCGCCCGCAGTCCCGCAGGTGCCGGCGGCAAAAGGCCTCGGCGGCGGCACGGTTTCAGAACAGGCCGGGGTGCTCTGGGGCTTCGGCGTTTCGGCCTGGCACGCGGTAGCCGGGCAGGTCGCCGACAGCGGCGTGCTGCCCTGGGCGGCCGCGGCCCCGGATTTCGAAGAGATCTCCAAACGCGTCCTGGCGCAGGCGGCCCGGACGCGCTTCGCGCCCAGGCAGGCCGGCTCCCCCTCGCTCCTGGAGGACGAAGGCTTCATACAGGAGCTTGAAGCGGCGGCGGGCTCGCGCTTCTCGGGCGGCAACTCTACCGATTTCCTGGTGGACGGGCCGGAATCCTTTTCCGCCAAGGACGCCCTTATAGCGGGCGCGCAAAAAACCCTTTTCGTGGCCAGCTGGGCCTTCTACGACGACGAAACCGGCTACGCCGCGGCGGACCTCATTATAGCCGCGAAGAAGCGCGGCGTGGAAGTGCGGGTGATGGTGGACGGCAAGGTGGCGCTGAGCCACGGGCCGCGCGCGCTGAAGCGCCTGGAGAGGGCCGGCGTGGAAGTGCTGCGCTACCGCGAGCGGGGCCGGGACCACGATATCTGGCACGTGAAGACCAGCATAGCCGATTATTCCTCGGCCATCACCGGCGGCATGAATTTCGGCAACCCCTATTCCCACAAAGGCGGCGGACCCAAGTGGCGCGACACTGACGTGCTCTACTCCGGCCCGGCCGCTTACGACACCGCCCTTATCTTCAGGAACACCTGGAACGAAGAAGCCGCCAGGCCCGGCTCCGGGCTGACGCAGATAAGCGCACCCCCGGCCAGACCCTCCGGTTTCGGCGGCGCGCGCATAGCGCCGGTGCTGCAGAACCCCCCGACCGATTCCAAGATACTGCTCAGCATGATAAAGGCGGCGTACGGCGCCTCGCGCGAGATAAACGTGGAGAACGCCTATTTCGTGGCCCTGCCCGCCGTCACCCGCGCCCTGCTGGACGCGCTCAAGCGCGGCGTGAAGGTGACGGTGCTGACCAACTCCCCCGACACCCTCAACGGGCAGTGCAAGTCGATGGGCGTGCCCCTACTCAAGAGCCTGGCGGCGCTGAAGGCCTCCGGCGCCGGCGTCTACCTGAAAAAAGGCGACACCCTGCACTCCAAGTTCATGACGGTGGACGGGGTCTTCGCGAATTTAGGTTCCTACAACCTGCACCCGCGCGGCGAGCGCTACGACACGGAGCTGAACGTCAACATCCTGGGCCGCGGCAGCGTGGCCGAGCTGGACGGCGCTTTCCGCGCCGACCTGGCCGCCGCCAAACGGATAGATACGGTTTCGGACCTCTCGATAAAGGAAACCTGGATCTCCAGGTTCATAGAGGAATATTTCCTGGGCCAGCTCTCCTACAAAAACTGATCGGCTTTATTGCCCGCTGTCCCGCCGGGACCTGAGCGAGGCCCCTTGGCAGGTTCCCGCCCAGGACGACAGGAACCAGCACAGGAAAGTCCCGAACACCCGCACGTTCTCGGGAAAAGGCAGGGGTGCCGAATCCTTGAAGATATAGACCATGACGACGTTCGTGATTATCATGAAGGCGGCGGGATAGAACCCCGGGGAAACCAGGATAAGGCCCGTACGGGAGCCGATAAGGGGCCGGCTAAGGTACCCGGTCACGCCGCTCCCCAGGAAAAGCCCGGCGGACAGCACTACCAGAAATGACACCAGTGCATAAGCCGCCTTCGACCCCCCGAATATCAAGCTGACGCCGAAGAGCCCCGCCATTAGCGCCAGGTAGGCCAGCGCCGACGCCAGGGCGCCGAGCAGGGTGTAAGCGGCAAGCATCGCGATGCGTTTCATTTTTTATCCCCGCCGTTTTGGCTTTCCGCCTTCGGCACGCGCGGGATGAGCAGGATGACGAAGGAAATGGCCAGGACGGCTATGGAATTGAAGGCTATGGAGAAATCGACGGAGAACTTTTCAGCCAGGAACCCGTTGAACATGAAGGTCAGCGGCAGGGCTGCGTAGCAGATAGTGGTCAGCACCGCGAAGAACCGGCCCTTCATCTCCGGCGCTACCGTGGTCTGGAAAAGCGTCAGGGCCGCGGCGTTCCCCGCCCCCAGCGCGGCGCCCGCGGAACAGAGCAGCGCGCAGATAAGATATTTGTCCACGGTAAAATAAAGCCCGCCGAAAGCCGCGCCCAGCGCTATCACCGAATAGAAGAATGTCTTGTAGATATCCTTATACTCTTTCCTGAAGCTGGCCGTCAGCGAAGCCGCCGTCGAGCCCAGCGCGAAGAAGGTCTCGAACACCGCCAGCCAGGTGACGGACTCCTTCAGCGTGAACTTCACTATCATCGGGATCAGCATCAGTATGGGCCCGACGAAAAAATTAAAGGCGCCGAACACGATGATAAGCGACAGGAGCGGCCTGTTCCTGACTATATACGCCACCCCGCCCTTCAGCTCGTCCATATAATTCGACTCGCCGCTGCGGCTGGGCGAAAGGTCGGTCTTAATGCTGAAGACGGCGAAGAAAGAGGCCAGGTAGGCCAGCCCGTTGAAAACAAAAGCGCCTATCACGCCTATCACCGCCATCAGCACGCTGCCCAGCGCGGAGCCGAACACGTTGGAGAGCTGCACCACCGAGGCGTCCGTGGCCGTGGCCCCCGGCAGGGTCTCGTCCGAGGTAAGCCGCACTATGGAGCTGGCCACCGCCGATTCGAAAAGCGGGCCGAAGGCCGAGATCAGGAAGCACAGCGCGTAGAGCGCCGGCAGAGTCAGCGAGCCGGCGTACAGCAGCCAGGCCAGGATGAAGAGGCAGGCCATCCTGCCGGCGTCGGCCGCCAGCATCACGCTGCGCTTGTTGGAGCGGTCGGCCAGCGTGCCCAGCAGCGGCCCGAACAGGACCACCGGGATGACGTTGACCGCCATCACCAGCCCCAGCTGCAGCTTGGCGCTTTCGCCGCTGCCGCTTATCACCCACCAGGCCACGGCGATGGTGAAGAACTTGTCGCCCACCGCCGAGATGAGCCGGCCGATGAAGAGGTTCCGGAAATCCCGGAAGACGTAAAGCGGGTGCCCTTTTATTTTTTGCGCTATCATTTCCTGCATTTGGCTCCCTTTTCGCCGCAGTTCTTCTCAAGCAGGCCGAGCCAGGCCGACATCTGCTTTTTGACCACATCCGGGCCGAACAGCTCTTCCAGGCCGCAGGCGCAGCCGGCCGGCGGCCGGCCGGCGGCGGTCCGCGCCGCGAACCTTTCCGCCTCCGCCTTCAGCTCGCCCATCCGCAGCTCGCCCTCCAGCGCCGCGGCAGCGGCGTTCTCCATATCGTCCGGCCGGAGCAGCTTGTACTCGTTAGCCGCCAGCCAGGCCGGGTCCGCCGCCGCGCGCTTCACCAGCACCACCACTTTCGCGTCCCAATAGACCACGGCCCAGTCTTTTTTGGGCAGGTAGAAAAGGTAGGCCGGCCGCAGTGCCACGGCTTCGCGGCCGCTTTCGAACCGGTGCTTGACCGAGATCCTGCTCTGGTCCCGGTTCAGCACCATCAGCTCGAAGCCGTATTTGGCGTTGAAGTGCTGCCAGGCCGCCGGGTTGTTCCTGCTGTTCATTATCTCCTCCAGGAACTCGTGGAAGAGGTACCTGCCGTCGGCAAAAACCTTGTAGTCGGGCGAAAGGGCGAAGCCCAGGTAGCCGCCCCAGCCCCAGTAGTTGAACAGCCTCAGCCCGGACAGCCGGCCGGCGTTCTCGTTCAGGAAAACGACCAGGCTCTCCGAGCAGTTGCCGAACCAGGCCGGCCCGGAATACTGGCTCCAGACGAAGAGTTTGTAATAAAGCGCGAAGACGGCTATCAGGACCAGCTTCAGCGCGGAGCGCAGGAGCGGGCGCGCGGCGGCGGAGACCGGCACGGAGGCCAGGCAGATCGCCGCGGCGATGGAGAAGAACGGCGCGTGGCGCGAATGGTTGGAGGAGGACCAGGCGAAGAACAGCAGGGCTATCAGGTGCTCGTAAACAATGGCCTTGGTCTTCAGGAACCGCCAGAGCACCCGGCCGAAAGCAAGCGACAGCAGCGCGATATAGGGCCACTGGTAGATATTGGTCAGGTCGAAAGGCTTCCACTCCTGGATGTATTCCTGCAGCACGGCGATGTGGCGCTGGTGGTTGGCTATTACCTCGTAGAGCCGCCAACCGTACGGGTTGATGAAGCTCGCCGCCAGCGCGGCGGCCAGGAACTTGAGGTACTGCGCCCATTTCCCCACGGGGATATCCCGGCGCCGGCCGTAGATGTAAGGCAGCGCCCCTTCGAAAAGATCTCCGGCGGCGTAGAACCCTATCAGCGCCGCGCCGTAGAGAAAGCCGGCGTGCAGGTTAGTCCAGACGGCGAATAGCCCCAGGGTCAGCGCCAGCCCGGCGGCGCCGGCCCGGAATGACGGCGCCAGGCGCGCCGCCTCCAGCCGCCAGAAAACCACAGCGAAGAAAAGCACCGAGAAGTTCTCCGGCCGCAGGTCGGAGTTGGTCACCAGCGCGCCCGCCAGCGCCGGCAGCAGGAAAAAAGCGGAACCCTCCGCCTTGTGCAGCCTTATGACCTGGTAGAAGGGGACCAGGGTCAGCAGCAGCAGGCCCGCCTTGAAGACGTACAGCGCCGTCATCCCCCCTTTAAGGAACAGCCAGTAATAAATAAGCTGGGCCAGCCACTCGAAATCGAACCAGGGCCGGCCGGCCATGGTCCAGGAAAGGAAATCCGCGCGCGGCACCGCGCCGTGGTCGAACATGAACCGCCCCGCCGACAGGTGCCAGAACAGGTCGGGGTTTATGACCGGCAGGAAAAACGCCGACGCCGCCAGGGCGGCCCCCAGCGCCAGCAGTATCTTTGAGAACCTGTCATTAAAGCCGTCGGCCATAAAAATCAATTCTATAAAACATCCCCCGGGATAACAATGCGAATCTGGGCCCTTTATGTTTCAGGGCCGCAAATAAGATAAAATAAACCCAGTAGAATACGGGGTCAACGGAGGTTCCCATGCCTGTCAGCACCAGCGCGCTCTTCGAATTCCTCAACACCAGCGGCTTAATGCCCATCGCGGTAGCGGCCCTCGTCCTTCTGGGGCTCTTCATACTTTTCAGCGCCTTCGTAGTGGTCGGCGGCGCGCAGATAGCCGTGCTTGAGCGGCGCTGGCTGGGTAAAAAAATGGCGCTGGGCCGCGTGGTCGCCATGCCCGAAGAAGTGGGCATCCAGTCCCGCGTGCTGCCTCCCGGCCTGCACGTGGTCATACCTTTCCTGTACCGGGTGGAAAAATACCCGATGATGACCATCGGCGAGAACGAGATAGGCCTGGTGGAATCCATAGACGGCCTGCCCGTGCCTCCCGGCAAGATCTTCGGCGGCGTAGTGGAAGGGCACGACCTTTTCCAGGAAGGCGACGTCTACTTGAGGAACGGCGGCTTCAAGGGCCCGCAACTGCAGCTGCTGCCTCCCGGCCTTTACAGGATAAACCCCTACCTTTTTAAAGTCGTGAAAGTACCGATGATACGCGTCCCGAACAACCAGATAGGCGTGGTGGTGGCCGCCGACGGCCAGCCCATAGCTCCCGGCCGGCTGCTCGGCAAAAAAGTGGAAGGGCACGACAATTTCCAGAACGGCCAGTCCTTCCTGGAGAACGGCGGCCAGAAAGGCCCGCAGATAGACATACTGCTGCCCGGCGCCTACCGCATAAACACGAAATTATTCAACGTAGTGCTGAGGGACGCTACCGTGATACCGACCAAGAAGGTCGGGCTTGTCACCGCGCGCGACGGCGAGCCGCTGCCGATCGGCGAATACGTGGCCAAGAGCATCCCCGACACCGGCGAATTCCAGGGCTCGGCGGCCTTCCTGGCCAACGGCGGGCAGCGCGGCCCGCAGTTCGACTTCCTGAAGCCCGGCACTTTCTACATAAACCCGCTGATGTTCGACGTGAGCCTGGACGAAGTGCTCTTCGTGCAGCGCGGCGAGGTTTCGGTCATAGTTTCCAACGTCGGCAAGGACCCCGTCTCGATCCTGCCGAAGCCCCAGCCGGGCACCGACCCGCTGAAAGTGGGCGTGGAGCGCTACGTGGTGGAGCCCGGCTACCGCGGCATACAGCGCGAAGTCCTGGGCCCCGGCACCTACTATCTGAACAAGCTGGCTTTCACCCCGCATATCATCCCGACCACCAACATCACCATAGACTGGGCCGAGCAGAAATCGGACAACAGGGTGCCGATGGTTTTCGACCCGCTGGCCATAGTCTCGAAGGACGGCTTCGAGATGACCGTAGAGGTAAAGGTCATCCTGCGCGTGCAGCCGCAGCAGGCGCCGCATATGGTGGCCCGCATCGGCACCATCCAGAACCTGATAGAGGCCGTCATCCACCCGCTGGTGGACAGCTCGTTCCGAAACCAGGCCTCCTCGTCGGAAGCCATGATGTTCATGCAGGACCGGCATGAGCAGCAGCGCAAGGCCGAGCAGCACGTG
>CAZJUL010000090.1:0-9522 GCA_964549095.1 uncultured Elusimicrobiaceae bacterium | reverse complement strand
CGACGATTACCTGGCCAAGCCTTTCGACATAGGCGAGCTGAAGGCCAGGGTGGAAGCGCTGCTCAGGAGGACCGACGAGCTCAACCTCCGGAGATCCATCAAGAAATCCCTTTGGAAATACTGACCCCGCAGGCCCCGGGCCGCAAGCACCCCGCTTTGTAAATCTTCACAGCACCGCGGTCCGCGACGGCCGTTCCGTTGACCGGAGAACAAAATGAACAATCTGCCCTATAAACTGCTGATAGTGGAAGACGACCCGTCCATCTCCAAACTGCTGGTGCAGGCTTTCGTCAACGACGGCAACCAGCTGTTCACAGCTTTTTCTATAAAAGAAGCCCGGGAAACCCTGAAAAAGAACAGGCCGGACCTGCTGATACTGGACCGGATGCTGCCCGACGGCGACGGCCTGGAGCTATGCTCGGACATCCGCAAAGACCCCCATTACCAGTCCCTGCCCGTACTGATGCTGACCTGCAAGGCCGAGATCAACGATAAGGTCCTGGGCCTCAAGCTGGGCGCGGACGATTACCTGCCGAAGCCTTTCGACCTGGCCGAGCTTAAAGCCCGCGTCGAAGCGCTGCTCAGGCGCACGGACGAGCTGAACATCAGAAGGTCCATAAAGCGCTCTATCCAGTAACAGCCCGCCCGGCGGCCGGGCGCTCCCGGTATTCCGGCCCCCCGCTGTCCGCCCCTTCCGGCCCCGCCCCGGCTCCTTCGCCGGGGTTTTTTGCTACAATTTCCCTCTATGGCCCTGTCCGGCGATCTTTACCTGGCGGTCATCCTATCGGTCC
Organism: uncultured Elusimicrobiaceae bacterium; assembly: GCA_964549095.1. Classification (GTDB taxonomy): domain Bacteria; phylum Elusimicrobiota; class Elusimicrobia; order Elusimicrobiales; family UBA9959; genus JAHJSU01. The sequence continues at coordinate 8,731 of CAZJUL010000090.1, read as the reverse complement.
TCGCGGCCGAATACCTGCTGAGCGTTTGGACTGACAGGCTGAACCTCAGGCGGCTCTCCCCGGAACTGCCGCAGGAATTCGAGGGCTTTTATGACCCGCAGAAATACGCGCGGTCGCAGGCCTACCTGCGCGAGACCACGGTGTTCGACGCCTGCGCCTCCACTTTTTCCCTGCTGTTCTCCGCCGCCCTGATACTCGCCGGCGGCTTCAACGCTATCGACCTGTTCGCGCGCTCTTTCGGCCTGGGCCCCATCCTGACGGGGCTGCTGTTCTCTTTTGCGCTCAAATTCCTGATGGACCTGCTGGAACTGCCGTTCGAGCTCTACGACACCTTCGTAATAGAGGAAAAATTCGGCTTCAACAAGACCACGCCGAAGACCTTCGCGCTGGATCTCCTCAAGGAATGGGGGCTGACCCTGGCGATAGGCGCGCCCGCCCTGGCGGCGGTCCTGTGGCTGTTCACGGCCTACGGGACCGGGGCCTGGCTCTATGTCTGGGCTTTCGTGACGGCGCTGCAGCTGTTCATGGCCTTCATCTCCCCGGTGCTGCTCCTGCCGCTCTTCAACAAGTTCACCCCCCTCGGGGACGGCCCGCTGAAGTCGGAGATAGAGGCGTATACGGCCAATGAAAACTTTACAATAGGCGGGATCTTCGTGATGGACGGCTCCCGCCGCACCGCCAAGACCAACGCCTTCTTTACCGGCATCGGGCGCTTCAGGCGCATAGTGCTGTTCGACAACCTCATAGAAAAGAACACGCCCGAGGAGCTGACGGCGGTGCTGGCCCACGAAATGGGCCACTACAAGAACGGCCACCTGCTGATCTTCACGGTGCTGGCGGTGCTGCAGACCGGCTTTATGCTGTGGCTGCTCTCCTTCTTCATCGGCAACGCCGGGCTTTTCGCCGCCTTCCGCATGGAGCAGGTCTCCGTCTACGCCGGCCTGGTGTTCTTCGGCTTCCTCTACTCCCCGGTCAGCTTTTTCCTGGGCATCTTCATGAACTGGCTTTCCCGTAAATTCGAGTTCGAGGCGGACGCCTACGCCGGGCTGTCCTACGGCAACATACCGGCGTTCATCTCGGCGCTCAAGAAGCTGACCGTCGACAACCTCTCCAACCTGACGCCGCACCCTTTCAAGGTCTTCCTGGAATACAGCCATCCCCCGGTGCTGGAAAGGCTGGCCTTCCTCAGGAAAATGGGCGGAACATGAAAAAGATACTGCTCCTGCTTCTCTTCGCCGGCTTCGTGGCCGTGTCCGCCTGGCTGATCTACCCCTTCGCGCTGAAAAGCGCCTTCAGCGTGTCGGGCTCGGCGGAGATAACCCCGGAGCTCTCGGACCGCGCCAAGCGGGCCAACACCATGCTTTTCGTGGTGGCGAAGAACGAGGGCGGGGTGCCGGTAGCGGTAAAGAAGATCATCAACCCGGTCTTCCCCCAGCGCTTCCACATGACCCCTTCCGACCTGGTGCTGCCGGACGTGCTGACCAGGCGCGTTTACCTGGAAGCCTACCTGAACAGCCACGGCGAACTGGGCGAGTTCAGGAACGGTGACCTGAAAGGCTCGGCCAAAGAGCCTTTCTTCATCTACAGCAGCAAGGCGCACATCCTGATAGACACCCCCGCGAAGTAAAAATAGGTCTTTCGACCTATTGCCTCTAGGCCCAAAGGGCCCCTGACTTTTTCAATTGTTGTCTATATAATATAGCGGGAATTCACTGGGGGGAGGGGACATGAACTGGGAAGAAATCGGCAAAAAATACGACAAAGAGAAGACTGATTTTCAGCTTTTGGAGCGCGCTCCGAAGCTTGAAAAGAACTGGGGCCGCATAATGCGCTCCACGGACAAGCTGGTCTGGCTGTTCATGATGTCCAACGGCGGGAAGTACGGCGCGCTGAAGGGCAGGGCCGCGAACTAAGATCTGCATCAGGGTCAGGGAAAACATCCCGCCGTCGACGGCGGGATGTTTTTTTGCGAAGGATCTAAAAGGCCAGCCTGCTGATGCCCATGTAAAGCAGCAGGGTACCTATGAGCACCAGCAAAAAACCCCACTTTTTGCGCTGCAGCGCCACGTAAGAATCGTTGAGGAGAGTCTCTTTAAGCAGCCTGTTCAGCCTCTCTATCACTTCCGGTTTGTAGATATACCCGAAACCGAGCAGCAGTATGATCAGGCCGAAAAGTATTTTCAGGTAGGGGTTTATCATAGTTTACCGCCCTCCGCGGCGCCCGCTCAGGAGTTGAAAAGGTTCATGGCCGCTTCAAGGTCTTTTTCCAATACCGCGGTCAGCGCTTCGTAGGCGCGCTCAAGAGCCGCGCCAAGAACCTTCTCCTCCGCGGCCGAAAAGCGGTCCAACACATAATTCTTGGAGTCCGCCGAGGTGTCCCGGCCTATGCCTATCTTTATCCTCGGTATGTCCGCCGACCCGATGGCCTGTATTATGGAAGCCATGCCCTTATGCCCGCCGGCCGACCCGCCGCGCCTTATCTTCACCGTTCCGAAAGTCAGGTCCATGTCGTCATAGACCGCCAGCACCCCGGAGGGCGGCACCTTGTAGAAATCCGCCAGGCTCTGCACGGCTTGGCCGGACCTGTTCATGTAGGTTTCAGGTTTTAACAGGAAAACCCGCTTCCCCCCGATCGCCGTCTCGAAATACCTGCCCAGGCCCTTCCAGGCCTTCCAGCGGCCCGCCCCGGCGCGCCCGGCGGCGAAGTCCGCCAGCAGGTAGCCCATGTTATGCCGCGTGCGCTCGTATTCGCGGCCCGGGTTGCCCAGGGCCGCCACGATAAAAGCCTTTCCTTCCACCGGATGCTCCTGTTCCCCCCGCAATTTCCGGCAGCCGGCCGAAAGGCGGGAGAAAAGCAAAGAGCAGAAGCCGGCCAGACCCTTGTAAGTATGAGCCGCTTCTGCTCCGTGCATGGGAAAACCGGGCTATTTCTTGGCTTCCGGTTTCTTGTCCGCGGGCTTGGCCGCGCCCGGCGCTCCCGGCTTCGCAGCCGCTCCGGCCGCGGGCTTGGCGCCTTCCGCGCCTTCCTCGCCCTCTTCCAGTTTCTTGCCCTTGCCGGCTACCAGTTCGGGTTCGGCTTCCGCCGCGCCGGCTACCGCGCCCTCGACGGGCGTTTCCACGACTTCTTCCTTGGGCATGAAGACGCTGACCACGATAGCGTTGGCGTCGTCCAATATCTCGGCCTTCGTGGACTTTATGTCCTTGACGCGCAGGTTCTCGCCGATCTTGAGGTTCGTAACGTCCACCTCGAGTTCCTTGGGGATATCGGTGGGGAGACACAGGACGGTGACTTCGCGCATATTATGCTCGAGCACGCCGCCCTCGGTCTTCACGCCGAAGGCCTCGCCGACCACCTTTACGTGCACCTTGACCTCGATCTTCTCGGTCAGGGAGATGCGGTGGAAGTCGATGTGGATCATCCGGTCGGTGACCACGTGCCGCTGCACTTCCTTGATGATGACGTTGTCTTCTTTATCGGAATATTTCAGCTTCAGCACGGCGTTAACGCCTTTCTTTATGATGCCGAGCAGTTCCTTTTCACCGACTATCACGGTGACGGAAGGCTGCTTCAGGCCGTAAATGACGGCCGGGATGGTGCCCTGCAGCCTCAATGAGCTCAAGCCGCCCTTTCCCCCGGTTTTTTCCCTGAGCTTCGCGGCTACTATTATCTGTTCCATACTTCCTCCTGGCTGAACTCCTCAAATCACTCGAAAAGTTCGCTTATTGACTTGCCTATGTGGTTGCGCTTTATCGCCTCCGAAAACAGCGCCGCCACGGATATTACCTCTATTTTAGCACTTTTTGAGGCATCTACGGGAATGGTATCTGAAACTATCAGCTTTTCTATGGGCGAATCGTTGAGCTTTTTGAAGGCGTCCCGTGACAGGACCCCGTGCGTGCAGGAGGCCACTATTTTGGCCGCGCCCTGCTCTTTCAGGGCGTAGGCGACCTGCGTGAGCGTGCCGGCGGTATCCACCAGGTCGTCGAAGATGAAACAGACTTTCCCCTCCACCGAACCTATTATGTTATAGACCGTGGCCTCGTTGGGGCGGGGCCGGCGCTTGTCTATGATGACCAGGCCGGCGTTGATGCGTTTGGCGAAGGAGCGGGACCGCTCCACGCTGCCGACATCGGGCGAGACCACGACCATATTGGAGGTATCCCAGTCCTTGATATGGTCCAGGATCACGGGCCTGGCGTACAGGTGGTCCAGCGGGATGTCGAAAAAGCCCTGTATCTGCCCGGCGTGCAGGTCCAGCGTTATGATGCGGTCCGCGCCGGCGGAGGTTATCAGGTTGGCCACCAGCTTTGAAGTTATGGCCACCCTGGGGGCCGATTTCCTGTCCGCCCGGGCGTAGCCGTAATAGGGCATCACCGTCGTGATGCGGCCGGCCGAGGCGCGCCGCAGCGCGTCCATCATCACCAGCAGTTCCATCACGTTCTCGTTGACCGGCGGGCAGGTGGGCTGTATCACGTAGCAGTCGTCGCCGCGCACGCTTTCCAGGACATGGATGTCTATCTCGCCGTCGGCGAAGCGCCCTATCCGGGCCTTGGCCAGCGGCACGCCGAGCTGGGCGGCTATCTTTTGGGACAGCTCGGGATTGGCGGTACCGCTGAAGATCTTCATGGCGCCGGTCTTCCAGGAATCGCTCATCATGCGTTCACCTCTTTTTAAGCTTCTTAATGACCTGCCTCGCCCTTGCGAGGGCGAGGGTACCGGGCGGCACGTCCGCGGTGATGGTGGAGCCGGCCGCTATAAGCGCCCCGGCCCCGACTTTAACCGGCGCCACCAAATTGGTGTTGGAGCCGATGAAGGCCCTGCGGCCTATGATGGTCTTGTGCTTGGCGACGCCGTCGTAGTTGCAGGTTATGGTGCCGGCGCCCACGTTCACCCTTTCGCCCATCTCGGTGTCGCCGACATAGCTCAGGTGCGGCACCTTGGAGCCGCGGCCAATGCGCGATTTCTTTATCTCCGAAAAATTACCCACTTTGCCTTCCGGGCCCACGTCGGAACCGGGCCGCAGGTGCGCGAAAGGCCCTATGACGGAGCCCTTGCGGACGCGGCTCGAAAGGAGCACGCAGGAGAACTTTATCTCCACGCCGTCCTCTATTTTACAGTCTTCCACTATGCCGTAGGGGCCTAGTTTGCAATGCTTCCCTATGACCGTGCCGCCCCTTATGTGCATGCCGGGGGCTATCACCGTGTCGCGGCCTATTTTCACACCCTCTTCGATATAGGTATTGTCGGGGTCGGTTACAGTTACGCCGTTCGCCATCAGTTTTTCAACGACTCTTTTATTCAGCATTTTGTAGGCTCCCGCGAGATCTTTTCTCGAATTGATGCCGGTTATCTCGGTTTCGTCGGAGGCTTTGAAGGCCAGCACTTTGCCGCCGGCCTTAAGGATGTTCTCCAGCGAATCCGTGAGGTAATACTCTTTCTTCGGCCCTTTCCGCTCAAGGTTCTTTATGGCCTTCAGCAGCGCGGAGGTTTTGAAGAAGTAAGCGCCCGAATTCACTTCTTTTATGGCGATTTCGTCGGGAGAGGCGTCCGAAGCCTCGATTATGGCCTCTACGGCGCCGGCGCGGTTCCTCTTTATCCTGCCGTAGCTGCCGGGGTTGTCCAGGTCGGCGGTCATCACCAGGCAGTCGGGGCGGTGCTTGAAATAGAAGGCGCTCATTTTTTCCATAGTCCCGGTCTTGAAAAGGGGCGCGTCGCCGCAGAGGAGCAGCGTGTGCGGGCATTTTTTAATTTCGTGCGCGGCTTCCTGCGCGGCGCGGCCGCTGCCCTTCAGCAGCTTCTGCGTGACAAAGACGACCTGCGCTTTGACCGGGTATTTCTCCAGGAATTTTCCGAGGGTTTCTTTCACCATTTGGCCTTTATGGCCAACCACAATCGTTATCCTGGAAGGGCTCAGAACGGAAACTTTTTTTATTACGCGGGCTACTAATGGCATGTCGCCGAGGAGGTGGAGAACTTTGGGAAGGCCGGATTTCATCCTGGTGCCTAGGCCGGCGGCCAGTATCAGAACTCCGAGTCTGTCGTTTTGGGGCATAGGCGCGAAGCGCTTTCGATGTGACCTGCAATTGCCTCCGCATTAATTTTACAAAATTGGGAATCCCAAAGGGAGGAATAAAACTACTTCAACTATTACGAACGCTTATCAACAAACCGGCGGCAGGACCCGCGCTGAACTTTCAGGGACTATTGCGCGTAGCGGTGGAGGATCTCGCCGATGAAGGTCTGATAGGGAACGCCGTGCTTTTTGGCCTTCCGCTTTAGGTGGTCCAAATCCCGGCTGTTAATGCGGATATTGAGGACAGCATCCTTCCTGCAGGTCTCCAGCGCGCGCAATATCCTGGCTTCCTCCTCTTTGCTGACAGGGACATACTCACCGCGCTCAATCGCCTTCTCTATCGCGAGCTCGCTTCTGGTCAATTTAAATCTTTTCATCAGAGTTCCCCTTTCCTGTCCAGCTTAGTATATTTTCTGCTCGGGTAGAGCGTTTTCAGAAACATATCTTCTCCCTGATAAACAAAGGGAGCCACCCATATATAATTTTTGTAGCGGAACAACAGCAGTTTTTGCCCGATCCTACTCGTATGCTGGCGCATCCCCACGACTTCAGCCTGGACCAACTCCTCAAAGGATACGCCGCGCTCACATTTGAGCAGCCCGCTTTTAGCTGGATCCCAGTACACCGGCACCCCTCTTATATTGTAATACATTTGTATATACAAGTCAAGGCCCTATTCCAAAGCCGTATAGGAATAGTATAAAGGGCTACCGCGACAGCATCCTGTCGCGGTCAGAAAAACACCATGAAAGACGATTACCTATTATTAGAGGAGCGGATCAGGGCGAGCTTTTCTTCGCGGGTGAGGGATTTCAGGCGGGCTTCGAGCTTCGAGGCGGCGGAGCGGCCCCTTTTACGGGCGGACCAGACAAGCTTCACGGGGCCGAAAGAGCGGGTATACTTGGCGCCGGTGCCGGCGTTGTGCGCGGCTATCCGGCCCGGCAGATCGGCCGCAATGCCCGTGTACAGCGCGCCGTTGGCGCAGCTGACTATATAGACGGACCAGAGCCCGCCTCCGGAAGTTTTCTTGCTAGGCATCGGGAAATGGCACCCGGGCATGGACTCGAACCATGAATAACTGCGTCAAAGGCAGTTGTGTTACCATTACACTACCCGGGTAGATTCAACAACCGGCCTTTTGGAAGGAACGGGCCTGGCCCGGCGCTCAGTCCCCGTCTGGGTCGGTGGAAGCGGCCGCGGGCACGCCGCCCTTCGCCGCCTCCTCCTTGTAAACCTTGAGTATCGCTTCTTCCAGCTTATGCCTGAACTCGTTGGAGATGGGATGGGCTATGTCCTTGTAAGACCCGTCCTTTATCTTCCTGGAAGGCATGCACACGATGAGACCGTTGTTGCCGTTGACCACTTTCATGTTATGCACCACGAAAGAGCCGTCAAAGGTCACGGTGGCGAAAGCCTTAAGCCTGTCCTCGTTCCTGAGATGTATCCTGACCTCGGTAATTTCCATGATCCCCCCCCCACTGATGTATGACACAGCCCCCCAAAAGGGCTACGCAAGGCGCAATACTGAAATTTTAGCAAAAATTCGTTAAAAATATCTTCCGGCCCGGCTTCCCGGCCTTTTTCGCCAATTCAGCCGCCGCGGCCGCGCCCGGCACCAGCGCGAACACCGACGAACCGGAGCCGGACATCAGGACGGCCTTCACGCCGGCCCTGACAAGGTCCTCTTTGGCCCGCCGCACGGCCTTACAGGCCGGCAGCACCGGTCCTTCCAGGCGGTTGAACAGCAGTTCACCCCAGCTTTCGACCGGCATCCCCGAACCGATGGCCTTTATGAATTTTTTAAATTTCACCGCGTTCGCGGCTGCCTCCGCCGGCGGGACCGGCTTCAGCGCGCGGTAGACGGGCCCGGTATAGACGGGCGTCCCGGGGTAGACCAGCACCAGCGCCGGCAGCCTGCCGCGGAACCTGACAGGCTTAAGCACCTCGCCGCGCCCCGTCCCGGCCGCGAAGGCCGTATCGCCCAGGAAGAACGGCACGTCCGAGCCGAGCTCCAGGGCTATAGCGCTCAGCTTTTTAAGGTTACGCCCCAGGCTCACGCCGTAAAGCCGGCACAGCCCCTTCAGGGCCGCGGCCGCGTCGGAAGACCCGCCGCCCAGGCCCGCGCCAACGGGAATGCGTTTAAGCAGCTTTATTTCGACGGCCGGCTTTATCCTGAACGCCTCAAAGAATTTCAGCGCCGCTTTATGGACGATATTGTCTTCGGGTTTTGAGAGGGCCAGGTTTGCCTTGTCCGTCACTGCCAGGCGGACGCCCGGGCCGGAGGTTTTTTTCAGGCGCAGCTCGTCGCAGAGCGCTATCCTGGCGAAGATCGTGGCCAGGTCGTGATACCCGTCCTTTCTTTTCCCGGTCACCTCCAGGAAAAGGTTCACCTTCGCCGGCGCTTTCAACCTTGTTTCTTTCATGGCTCAAAGGCCGAGCGTGTTCTTTTCCTTCAGGTTTATCTGGTCCTTATCCAGCACCACCTTCACGGAAAAGAACGGTATCTTGAATTCTATGGTCTGCGGCAGCAGGTAGAGGTTCTTGAAGAAATAGCCGCTCATCTTCACCTGCAGCTTTTCGTCGCGCAGCGGGACCAGCTTCTCCACCAGGTTCAGGTCGCCGTTAAGGTAGACCTTGCGCCCGGCGCCCAGCAGGAA